>NZ_DAHVSH010000188.1:0-48959 GCF_027324685.1 Haloactinopolyspora sp. | reverse complement strand
GCGCCGGGTGCCGGGGCGGTCCGGGTGCGGCCGACCGGGCTGATCTCGGGACCGGCACGGAAGCGGTACCAATAGTCGCGGCCGGGCTCCAAGCCGTCGACTTCGGCGTGCACGGAATGGCTGAGCTCCGGCGTCGCTCGCTGGGTGCCCTGGCGCACCACCCGCCGGAAGTCGGGATCCTCGGCTACCTGCCAGTTGACCGGGACCGCGCGCTGGGGCATGCCGGCGCGGCCCTCGGGCTCCGTCGGGTCGGGCGCCAGTCGCGTCCAGAGGACCACACCGTCCGGCGTGGGATCGCCGGAGGCCACACCCAGGGTGAACGGATCGTCGGCGAAGGTCGGCGAAGCCCAGACCGACGACGCCGAGAAACCGGCCAGCGTGGAGGCCGCGACGAGGCCGCTGCCTCCGGTGAGGGTGAGGAATCGGCGACGGTCCAGGGTCGGTGGTCGGCGGTCGGACATGACTCCTCCAGGGCCGGGTGACATTGGCGTCGATCACATCACGGACGGCCATACTAGAAGTCAAATTGTGGTTAACGTGCAGGTTAACGGCGAATAGTGCGATTTCTGCGCCCGGGTGCTCACTGGTGCCCAGCAGCGCGGGGTTTCAGGGGGCCTGCACGAGCGCGGCGCGGCGAGGTCGTCGTTGTCGATCACGACGATGCGGCTTCGGCCGGGAATCCAGCGCTCCCAAGCAGCCGCGGGTCCCATCCGTGCGCGTCTGAGCGGTCGAAGCAACCGAAACTGCCGCGTAACGCTCTCACTGCGCCGACACGCGTCGCTCAGATGCGCTAGGACCGCTCAAGCGGTCACCGTCGTCAGGCCAGGTCGGCCGCGCAGCGGAAGCCGGTGTTCCCGGTGGAGCTGTCTGGCGTGTTCCGCGTGCGTGCGGCCACGCGGTAGCGGTTGCAGTACGAATGGTGGCACAGGTAGCTGCCGCCGCGGGTGACGCGGAACTCACCCTCCGGGGGGCCGACCGGGTCGATGCGCGTCTGCGGCCGCTCCTCGGCGTGCCAGGTGGTGCTCCACCAGTCCGCGCACCACTCCCACACGTTGCCGGCCACCTCGTACAGCCCGTACCCGTTGGGGGCGTAGGACTTCACCGGCGCCGGACCGACGTGCCCGTCCTCGACGGTGTTGACGCGCGGGAAGTCACCTTGCCAGATGTTGCACCGCCACCGGTTCTTCGGCACGAGCTGATCGCCCCAGGCGTATTTCGCCTGGTGCAGTCCGCCTCGGGCGGCCTTCTCCCACTCGGCTTCCGTGGGCAGTCGTTTCCCGGCCCAGGCAGCGTAGGCCGCGGCATCGCGCCAGGACACGTGGACGACGGGGTGCTGCGGCCGGGTGGTGACGTCGCTACCGGGTCCCTCGGGGGCACGCCAGGTGGCGCCTTCGACGGCGAGCCACCACGGCGCCCCGGGAACGGTGGCGTCCATGACGTGCGGACGCGCGGCAGGACCGATGAACAGGTGGAACACGAACGACCAGCCGAATCGTTCGGCATCGGTCTCGTACCCGGTCGCCTTGACGAATGCTGCGAACTGGCGGTTGGTGACGGCGGTGGCGTCGATGCGGAACGGCGACACCTGCACCGTGCGGACCGGGCCTTCGCCGTCGTCGGGGAAGGCGTCGGGGTCGTCGCCGCCCATGGCGAACTCGCCCCCGGGGATGGCGACCATGCCGCGGGCGACATCGCGCGGGTCGCGCTGCGGCGGGGTGAAGGGGAGTTCGAGGACGTCCGCCGCAGGCTCGCCGTGATCGGCCGAGGGACCGCAACAACCCGACACCGTGACCGCCTCTCCGAGTCTCCTCGCTGTTCTCGCTGGTTCGCTTCGCCACAGTAGTCGAGCCCGCCGACGGTGCCGGAACGAACGGGGTGCTCGTGCGGCGGCGCGGGCGGGGGTAAGGCGAGGCGCACCAGGAGGGGAAAGAGGTGCACCACGAGGGGAAAGGCGAGGTGCACCACGAGGTGTTGTGTCGCATCACCACCCGTACACGCATGGTGCGGCAGGTAATCGGGTAGTGAACATGATCATTCAACAGGGGAGGGGTGGGTGGGTAGGGTGGAAGTCAAGGTCGGCAACGGGTAGGTGAGCGCGATTTCTGGAATCGCGGCAGCTTACGGTCCATTCGATCCGCTCGAAGGATTGCGGATGCTGGACCGGCTGACCCATCGCGGCCCGGACGGGCAAGGCGTTCGCACGTTCGACCACGCGTGGCTGGGCCACCGGCTGCTGGCGATCGTCGACTTCGACGCCGGCCTCCAGCCGTTGAGCGACCCGGACGGCACCCGGCTGCTGGTCGGTGACGGCGAGGTCTACAACTACCGCCGGCTGCGCCGTGAACTTGAGCGACGCGGCCACGTGTTTCGTACCCGAACCGATCACGAAAGCGTGTTCCACCTGCTCGAAGCCGATGGCCTGGACGCGTTGTCCCGGTTGTGGGGATGGTTCGCGTTCGTGGGTGCCACAGCCGACGGCGGCTTCTTCGCCGCCCGCGACACCATCGGCATCTCACCGCTGTACTGGACCGGCCCCGGCGACACGGTGGTGTTCGGCAGCGAGCTGAAGGCGTTCGACCCGGACCGTCGGCCCGATGTCGAGCCCTTCCCGCCAGGTCACGTGTGGACACCGGACGAGGGCCTGCGGGAGTTCCGCAGCTTGCCCGAGGTCGAGCCGGTCATCGCTGCGGCCGCGAGCGAGCCCGAGGCCGAGCCGTCCGACGACGTGCTGGCCATGATCCGCGAGCGGCTGATCGCCGCGGTCGAACGCCTCATGGAGACCGACGTGCCGGTGGGGTCGCTGCTGTCCGGCGGGCTGGACTCCAGCATCGTCACCGCGATCGCCGCACGCCACATGCATCGGCAGGGCCGCCAGTTGCCCACGTTCGCCGTCGGCCTCGTCGACAGCGACGACCTCCGCAAGGCCCGGCAGGTGGCCGCTGAGCTGGGCACTGACCACCACGAGCGGGTCTACACCGACGACGAGCTCATCGACTGGGTCCCGGAGGTCATCCGGGTCATCGAGTCGTTCGACCCGCAGCTGGTCCACAGCTCGGTCCCGAATCTGCTGGTGTCCAAGATGGCCGCGCGATCGGTGAAGGTCGTGCTCATCGGTGAGGGCGCAGACGAGCTGTTCGCCGGCTACGACTACTACAGCAAGATCAAGGACGAGAAAGACCTGCACGAGGAGCTGCTCGAGACGATCCGCGGGCTGCACGTCGGCGGTCTGCAACGGGTCGACCGCGTGGCCGGCGCCACCGGCCTGGAGGCTCGTACCCCGTTTCTCGATCTGGACGTGGTCGAGCTCGGGCTCAGCCTGCCCGCGCAGTGGAAGCTGTCGCACGGCGGCCGGATGGAGAAGTGGCTGCTCCGCAAGGCGTTCACCGGATGGCTGCCCGAACGGGTGTTGTGGCGGCCCAAGGCTCAGTTCGGCGAAGGCACCGGTGCCCGGGACGCGCTGGGCGAGTACTATGCCTCTACGGTCTCGCCGGAGGAGTTCGAGGCGCAACGCGGTGTCATCGACCCGCCCTTGCGCTCTCCCGAGGAGTTGGCCTACTACCGCCTGTTCGAACGCGAGCTCACCGGCATAGACCCACGTAACCTCGTCGGCCGTTTCGCCGAGTGGTGACTCCGCGTCCTCCGGCCTGAGTGGAGGTTCCGATGACCACTCTTCGCGTCGCCGTGGCGCAGATCCCGAACCGGGTCGGCGACCTGCGTGGCAACACCGAGCGCATCGGCGCGGCCATGGACTGGGCCGAACACGACGTCGAAGCCGACGTTCTCGTGTTCCCTGAGCTCGCCCTGACCGGCTACGGACTCGGCGACCTGGTGCTGCACCGCGAGTTCGTCGACGACGCCGCCGATGCGCTCTCCAAACTCGCCATCCGCTCGGGCCGGGTGACCACCGTGGTGAGCACGGTCGAGCGGGTGCCGCCGGTCCGCTGGGCCGACAGCCGCGAGCGAGACGTCGCCATCAGCGCCGCGTTGCTGTGCGGGGGAGAGATCCGCGGCCGGTACATCAAGTCGCTGCTGCCCTTCTACGACGTGTTCGACGAGGGCCGCCACTTCGTGCCGGGAACCCAGCCCGACGCGCTGTGGCGCATCGGTGACGTCGTGGCCGGTGTGGTCATCTGTGAGGACATGTGGTCCGCCGACGGTCCGCCGGAGGCGCAGAGCGCGGCCGGCGCGCGCGTCCTGCTGGTCCCGAACGCCTCACCGTTCCACCGGGGCAAGGCCGAAGGCCGGCTGGCCACCACCCGGGCGGTGGCGGTGCGCAACGGCCTGCCGGTGGTCTACGTGAACTGCGTCGGCGGGCAGGACGACCTGGTGTTCGACGGCGGCTCGATCGTCGTCGACGCGCAGGGCCGCCTGCTGCACCGCGGGCGGGAGTTCGCCGCCGACCGGTTCTGGCTCGACCTCGAAGTCGCCCCGCCACGTGTGGTGGGGCGATCGGTCACGAACGTTCACACCCGGCCCACCATGCGCCCGTCGCCACTCGCCTTGGAGCCGCCCAGGGAGCCGATGGGTGAGGTGGAAGCCGTCTGGCACGCCATCACGACCGGGCTGCGCGACTTCGTCGAGCACAACGGGTTCGAGGGGGTGGCGCTGGGGTTGTCGGCGGGCATCGACTCTTCTGTCGCCGCGGCGCTGGCGGTCGACGCCGTGGGCGCAGAGAACGTGTTCGCTGTGGCCATGCCCTCGCCGGATACGGCTGCTGCTGAGACCGAGGACGCCCGCCGGCTGGCCGAAAACCTCGGAATCTCCTTCGAGGTCATCCCGGTGCAGATGCAGGCCGCCGCGGAGGACGTCCCGCTCGCGGTGCGCCGTCGCCACCCGGAGATCTCCCCGCTGGAGCGGGAACGGCATTACGCCCGAGCCCGGGGCGCCGTGCTCGGCGCGGCCTTCGGCGAGCGCGGATATCTCGTCCTTGCCACGGGGAACAAGAGCGAGATCTCGATCGGGGCGGCGTCGCTGGCCGGCGACCTGCTCGGGGACTTCGCGCCGCTGAAGGACTGCCCGAAGACGCTGGTGTACGAGCTGGCCGGATACCGCCAAGAGCGCAGCCCGGTGTTCCCGCCCGGAGTGCTGCGGCGACCGGCGACGACGCAACGTCTCGGCCCGGAGCACCTGCCCGACTACGAGATCCTCGACGACATCGTGCGCCGCCACGTCGAACACGGCGAGGACCTGTCGGACATCGTCGCTGCCGGACACGACCCCGACGTCGCCTTGTACGTCTTGCATCGCTTCGCCGCCGCCGAGCGCACACGCCGGTACGCACCGCCCGGCGTGAAGGTCACCTCGCGGGCTTTCGGCCAGGATTCCCGCTTGCCGATCAGCAATGCCTGGCGGACGCATCCCCGTCCGCTCTGACGCTGTGCGCCGCCCGCTCGGCGCGCTCGGACGGCTACTCTCGTGGCGTGGTGAGCCAGGCATCCGACGAGACCGATGTGGACCGGCGCTCTCCGCGTCGGCTGCGGGCCGAGATCTGGATCGTGCTCGGGCTGTCGCTGGGACAGTCCGCCGTCTACGCCGTGGTCAGCCTGATCGCCAAGCTGACCGAGGACACGGCGTTGCGCGACCAGGTCGTGACGATGAACGTCTCGCGCAGCAGCCGGGGCTACCTCGACCTGACCTATCAACTGCTGTCCATCGGCTTCGCGCTGGTGCCGGTCGTGCTGGCCCTCTATCTGCTCTCATCGTCGGGTCGCTCGGCCACCCGTGCCATCGGCTTCGACTTCGCCAAGCCGGGACGCGACCTCGCCTTGGGCGCCGGCCTGGCCGCCGTCGTCGGGATCCCCGGCATCGGCATCTACCTGCTGGGCCGCCTGCTCAACGTCAACGCGACCATCGCGCCGGAAGGGCTGAACGAGCACTGGTGGACCATCCCGGTTCTGGTGTTGGCGGCCGTGGAGAACGCCGTGGTCGAAGAGGTCATCGTCGTCGGCTTCTTGATGACGCGGTTGCGGCAGCTGCAGTGGCGGCTCCCGGCGATCATCGCCACGAGCGCCGTGCTCCGCGGGTCCTACCACCTGTACCAGGGGTTCGGGATGGCCGTGGGCAATGCGTTGATGGGCGTGCTGTTCGCGTGGTGGTTCCACCGCACCGGCCGGGTGATGCCGCTGGTGATCGCACACACGATCCTCGACGTCGTCTCGTTCGTCGGCTATGCCTTGTTCCGCGACGCGCTCGGCCTGCCCTGACGGGTATGTCGCCCGCGCTCACCGGCCGGCATCGCTGATCCGTGGCATCATGCATGAGAGACCTCTCATGATGGTCTCATCGCGGTCTAGTCGGGCTGGAACAGCATCGTGAGCATGAAGTCTGCTGTCGCACTCGCGTTGGCCGGCCTGGCTGTGATCGTCGCCGCGGTGGTCGGTGTCGGTGCGCTGCTCGCCGGACCGTCGGCCGGGTCCGACCTCGGTGGTCCCGTCGACGTCGGCGCCACCGACAGCACGGGCTCCGATCGCGGGGCGACGAGCCCGGCCGACAGCGCTTCGCCGTCCCCGACGCCGGACCGGACGAACCCACCGCGGCCCACCCCGACCGACGACGATGACGATGACGACGATGACGACGACGTGGGCGAACGGGTCAGTCCGCCGCCGCCGGTGAACCCCGACGACGACGATGACGATGACGACGATGACGATGACGACGAGGAGGATGACGACTGAAGCGCGACAGCGCCGGCGCCGTCGTTGACGGGCGCGTCTGGCTGTCAGTCCGCACCCGAGTCCTCGCGGCGGTCCTGGGGGCGACGATGCTGGGCATGCTCGTCGCCGGGGTGGCGGCCTTCCTCGTGCAGCGTGAACGGGTCGACGCGAGCATCGACGACAACCTGGCGCAGGAGGTCGAAGAGTTCCGGGAGTTCGCCCGGAGCGGGATCGACCCGGAGACCGGCGCTGAGTTCACGTCGGTGTCGCGGTTCCTCGAAGTCATCTTGCGGCGCAACGTTCCGGACGCCAACGAAGGCCTCGTGGCCCTGGTGGACGGGCGGCCCGCGTGGGTGCCGGGAACCGAGGTCGACGTCCAGCTCGAGGACGACCCGGAGTTTCTGCGCGAGGTCGCCCAGGTCCCCGACTCCGCTCGGGTCCAGCCCCGCACGGCCGAGACGTCGCTCGGCGCGTTGCGCTACGTCGTCGTGCCCGTGTCGGTGCCCGGCGACCCGTCGTCCGGGCGCTACGTCATCGCCTACTCGCATGATCTGGCGCACGCCGACGTCGTGGACGCGTTCCAGACCTTCGCCGCGGTGGCCGCCATCTCGGTGGTCGCCGTGGGCATCGTCGGTTACGCCGTCGTCGGCCGACTGCTGGGGCCATTGCGGCTGCTGCGCGAGACCGCCCAGCGCATCAGCGACACCGATCTGTCCGGCCGGATCGCCGTCAGCGGCAACGACGATGTGTCCGAGCTCGCCCGTACCGTGAACGCCATGCTCGACCGGCTCGAGGTCGCTTTCGCCGCCCAGCGCGATGCGCTCGACGACGCCGGGCACGAGCTGCGTACGCCGATCACCATCATCCGCGGGCACCTCGAACTCGTCGACGTCGACGACCCCGCCGACGTCACCGAGACCCGCGACCTGGCCCTCGACGAGCTCGACCGGATGCACCGGATGGTCGACGAGCTCGTCATCCTCGCCAAGGCCAAGCGCCCGGACTTCGTGCGCCCACGCCCGGTCGAGGTGGGATCGCTGCTCGACGACGTCGTGGACAAGGCCGAAGCGCTCGCGCCGCGGGCCTGGACCGTCGACGCTCGAGCGGAGGCGAGCCTGCTGCTGGATCCGCAGCGCATCACCCAAGCCTTGCTCCAATTGGTGATGAACGCGGTAACGTTCACCGATCAGGGCGACATCATCGCAGTGGGGGCGCAGGTCGACGATGACGTGGTGCGGTTGTGGGTACGCGATTCTGGACCGGGCGTGGCGCCGGAGGACGCAGAGCGCATCTTCGACCGCTTCGCCCGGGGGGACGGCGGCCGGGGCGGGGAGGGTTCCGGCCTCGGGCTGGCCATCGTTCGCGCCATCGCCGAAGCGCATCGTGGCCGAGTGGTGCTCGACGGGCGCCCCGGCGAGGGGGCGAAGTTCACCCTCGAGCTGCCGGCCCACGTCGCTCGCGCCGACGAGGCAGCTGTGGAGGGCTAGATGCACAGGATTCTGATCGCCGAAGACGAGTCGCGCATCGCCTCGTTCGTCGAGAAAGGGCTGCGCGCCGAAGGCATGACGCCGACGGTGGTCGGTGACGGCCGCGCCGCCTTCGACTACGCCATGACCGGCGGGTTCGACCTGATGGTTCTCGACATCGGGCTGCCGGTCATGGACGGGTTCTCGGTCCTTCGGCAGTTGCGAACCGCCGGCAGCGAGATGCCGGTGATCATCCTGACCGCGCGTGATTCCACGACCGACACCGTCGCCGGCCTCGAGGGCGGCGCGGACGATTACATGGCCAAGCCGTTCCGGTTCGAGGAGCTGCTGGCCCGGATCCGGCTGCGGCTACGTGAGGACCGCTCGCCGGACTCGATGCTGCTGCGTCAAGGTGGCCTGACACTCGACTTGCGCACCCACCGCGCCACCGTCGACGGGCGTACCGTCGAGCTGTCGGCGCGGGAGTTCGCGTTGGCCGAGACGTTCATGCGGCACCCGGGCCAGGTCCTCAGCCGAGAGCAGCTGCTCAGCCGAGTCTGGGGATACGACTTCGACCCGGGCTCGAACGTCGTCGACGTCTACGTGCGGTATTTGCGCCGCAAGCTCGGTGGCGAGCGGTTCCACACGGTTCGGGGCGTCGGTTACCGCTTCGTCGGCGACGAGTCCGACGCGGTGGAGGAGCCGGTGGGTCCGGCGCCTCGCGCCGACTGAGGCCGAAACAACAGTGGCACCAGCGCTGCGCTGGTGCCACGGTGCTGAGCTGAGCGTGCCAGGGCCGCCGTGCCGCGCCAGGGTCATCGAGGCGACGACGCGCTGTTCGCCGAGGCCGGGCTGGCCGGGGTGTTCGCCGAGGCGGCCGTGTTCGCCGAGGCAGCGGTGTTCGCGGAAGCCGCGGTGTTGGCCGACGCGGCAGAGCTGGCCGAGGCGCTGGTCGCCGCCGAATCCGACTGCGACGAGTCACCCGGCGAGACGGGGCCCTCGATGCTCGGCGACGACGGCGGAGCGTCGTCGCTGAACGACGGAGCCGCGACGACGGCACCAGCACCGATGCCTACCGCAGCCAGCGCCCCGACGGCGACCCACTTCTTCTTCTTGACCTTCACGACGTTCCTCCTTGCCGGTGAGCAACACCGGAAACGTTGCTGTTCGGTGCTGACATCCTCAGTTTCGACAGGCCGGGTGAAGCTACGAGGAGAGCCGGATGAGAGAGCTCTCAGATTCGCGTCGAGCCGGCCCCGAGCCACTGCTCGGCCAGCTCGATCCGCTCGACCGTGGCGGCCTGCCAACCAGGCTCCTGGGCGCGATACGGCCCGGTGGCCAGCGACATCAACACTCCGGCCGTGCGGGCGTACAACTCGCGCCGATCAACCTGCAGTTCGAACCGCTGCGTCCACTGGGTCAGCGCGCTACGCGCGGCCGCGGCCGCCGGCTCGCGAGCGGTGATGCTCAGATGGGCCAGCAGGCACGCCAGGTCGTCCGCGCGGCGGCCGGGGCCGATCGTGTCGATGTCCAGCAGGCCGGTCACGGCGCCGTCGGCCACCAGCAGTTGTGCCTCGTAGAAGTCGCCATGGGTGGGCTCGTCGCCATCGGGGTCATCGGCGATGGCCGCCTCGATCCTTCCGGCCACATCGTGCACTCTGGCGCTGACCTGCGGGTACGCAGAGGCCACGACGCCGGCGTAGTGCACGGCGTGCGCCGACCACGCCCGGCGCCGAGGCAACTCGGCGACCTGCGCCGGGAACAGGTCCAGCACGGAGAGCAGGTCGTCGGCGCGCACCGGCACCGGGTGCGGGCCCATGAGCAGGGACCCCAGCGACGTTCCGGTCAGGGCTTCGAGCGCGATCACGCCGTCCGCGCTGGTGCCCAGGACGCGGGGCACCGGGACGCCGGCCTCGGCGAGCAGGCGGTGCCGATACTCCACGTCGGCGACGGCGCGCGGCCGCAGAACCTTCAGGAACATCCGCTGGGTACCGGCGCCGAAACGGACCTCGACCACCGCCCGTTTCCGGGGGCGGTAGGCGACGACGCGTACCTGCAGGCCCTCGGGATCATGGCCCATGCTGCGAAGCAGCTCGCGCACCGTGGAGTCGAAGGTGACGCCGGGAAGTCCCGGGAGCTCGGGGTCGAACGGGAACCGCCACACCTGGACGTGCCGGTCGCCGTCGGTGACCACCGGACCCGGCGGAGGTGCCCCGGTCGAGGTGCTCGCCCCGAGGGTCTCCACCCGTTCGCCGTCCGGCCAGGCGACGGTGGCGTTGTACGACACCGTCGTGCGATCCGACGGACGATGATCGACGTCGCGCAGCGACCAGTGCAGCAAGCGTCCGCCCGCGGGTTCGATGGCCGCGGTGAGCAAGTCCGCGGCGTCGGCTCCCGTGAGCAGCTCCAAGCCGTCGTCAGTGGTCGTAGGCACGATTCAAGCATCACCACCGCTGGTAAGCGACCGATGAGCCGTCGATGAGAGAACTCTCATCGACGTTGTGCGACCCCACCACATCACCGACTTCGCGACCGGGACAGGCAGGATAGGGAGATGACGACGCATGACGATGCCGCCACGGCCATGAGCTCCCTGGCTGACGAGTACTGGGAGCACGAGCTCGAAGCCCACCCGCTGTACGCCTCGTTCCTCGGGGACCACCGCTACGACGACCGCGCCGACGACTACTCGGTCGAAGCCGACATGGCCAAGCGGGAGCGGTATCTCACCCTGCGCGGCCGGCTGGCGGCCGTCGACGAAAATGCCCTGAACGACACCGACCGCGTCACACGAGAACTGCTGCAGGGCGAGCTCGACGACGCGATCCGGCGGATCGACCTGCGCCTGGTCGAGCTGACCGCCGACCAGATGCAGGGCGCGCACGCCGAACTGCTGATGATCGCCGGGCAGCTGCGGGCCCCCGAGCCCGAGCATGCCCGCAACGCGGTGAGCCGCATCTCGGCCATGGCCACGATGCTCGACCAAGCGGCCCAGCGCTACCGCGACGGCGCCGCGGCCGGGCGGACCCCGGCGGCGATCAACATCACCCGGTCAATGCATCAGGTGGACGGCTACCTCGCCTCACCCCTCGAGGACGACCCGTTCGTGTCGCTGGCAGGTCCCGAGAACTGGGACGGTGAGCAGGAGTGGCGCCAGGAGCTGGCCGAGGCCGTGCGGCACACGCTGCGCCCGGCATTCGCTCGCTATCGCGACGTGCTCGCCACCGAACTCGCCCCGGTCGCCCGCCCCGACGAGCAGGCCGGCTTGTTGCATTTACCCGAGGGCGAGCAGATCTACCAGACGCTGATCGAACTGCACACCGGCCTGCCGTTGAGCGCCGATGACCTGCACCGCATCGGCCTCGAGCAGGCCACCGAGACGATCCGGGCCGAGTTCGCCGAGGTGGGCGAGCGGGCCTTCGGCACCTCCGATGTCCGGGCGATCTTCGATCGCCTGCTCAACGACCCTGACCTGCGGTACAAGGACGGCGACGAGATCGTGCGGCAGGCGACCCGGTGCCTGGACGCGGCGCAGGCCGAGATGGCCGCGTGGTTCGGCACCCTGCCCGCCGCGCCGTGCGTGCTCACGCCGGTCCCGGAGTACCTGGCGCCCGACGTGCCGCCCGCGTACTACCTGCCGCCTGCACCCGACGGCAGCCGGCCGGGGGAGTTCTTCGTCAACCTGCACGCGCCGACCGAGCGCGGCCGGTACTCCACCGCGTCCATCGCCTACCACGAGGCGATCCCGGGCCACCACCTGCAGCTGGCGATCGCCGCCGAGTCCGCCGGCCTGCCGGAGTTCCGGCGGCTGGGCATGGGGCACACCGCCTTCGTCGAAGGCTGGGCGCTGTACACCGAACGCCTCGCTGACGAGATGGGCCTCTACGCCGACGACCTCGACCGGCTGGGCATGCTGTCCTCCGACGCCTGGCGAGCATGCCGGCTCGTCGTCGACACCGGGCTGCACGCGCGCGGCTGGAGTCGTCAGCAAGCCATCGACTTCATGGTCGAGCACATGCCGGTCGATCTCGACACCATCACCGTCGAAGTCGACCGCTACATCGGTATGCCTGGTCAGGCACTGGCCTACAAAGTGGGCCAGCGTGAGATCCTCAGCCTGCGTGAGCAGGCGCGACGCGAGTTGGGCGACGCCTTCGACGTGAAAGGCTTCCACGACGCCGTGCTCGGTGCCGCGACCATCAGCCTGCCGGTGCTGCGGCGTCGCGTGCACGAATGGGTGACTCGCGTACGCGGCTGACCGTTCGTCGACACCACGACACGTGATCATGCGCGATGACCAATTAGGCTGACCGCATTGACCCGACGAGCAGATCGGGCCATGACACATACGGGAGGAGTTGTGTCCGCCGTGCAGACGGACGGATCAAGTCATTCAGGCGTTCTGACCAGTAGGTGCGGTGATCGTCGGTGACCACCGCACTGGCCCTTGTCGCCGTCTTCGTTCTCACCTTCGGGACCGCCTACTTCGTCGCTCAGGAGTTCGCCTACGTCTCCGCCGACCGGGTGGAGCTCTCGCGGCTGGCCGCGGCCGGAAACAAGCGCGCCGCTTCGGCGATCCGGGTCATGGAACGGCTGTCCTTCATGTTGTCGGCTGCCCAGGTCGGCATCACCGTCACCGGCTTGCTGGTCGGGTTCATCGCCCAGCCTGCGTTCGTCGACGTCATCGACCCGGCGCTCTCGGCGGTGGGGGTCCCTGACGTCGTGGTGTCCGGCCTGGCCGTGGCGATCGGCTTCGGCCTTGCGACGGCGGTGCAGATGCTGCTGGGCGAGCTGTTCCCGAAGAACGTCGCGCTGGCCACGCCGGAGCGGCTGGCGATGCTGCTCGCGCCGTCGACCCACGTGTATCTCGCGGTGAGCGGCCCGCTGGTGCGGATCTTCGACAACTCGGCCACCTGGATGTTGCGCAAGGTCGGCATCGAGCCGGTCGAGGAGTTGCACCATGGTGCGACCCTGGAGGAGCTCGGGCACGTCATCGGCGAGTCCCGAGAGCAGGGATCGTTGTCGCCGCAGATGTCGCGTCTGCTCAGCCGAGCGTTGACGTTCTCGGACCATACGGCCGGGGAGGCGATGATCCCGCGGCCCGACGTCGTCAGCGTGGGTCGGGACGAGCCGGCGGCCGCGGTGATCGATCTGATCACCGAGTACGGGCATTCGAACTACCCGGTCTTGGGCGAGAGCACCGACGACGTCGTCGGTGTCGTCGGCGTGCGTGAGCTGATGTATCTGCCCGAGGTGGACCTGGCCCGCCGGCCGGTGGGTGACCTCGTCCGGGCGGCGCTGCTGGTCCCGGACAGCCTGGCCCTGCCCGCACTGGTGCAACAGATGCACGACGCCGACGACGAGTTCGCCGTCGTGGTCGACGAGTACGGCGGTCTGGCCGGGATCGTGACCTTGGAGGACATCTCCGAGGAGCTGCTCGGCGAGATCACCGACGAGACCGATCGACAACCGACGCTGGCCACCCGGCACGGGGAGTGGTGGCGCGTGGACGCCGGGCTGCGTGTCGACGAAGCAGTCGAACAGACCCGGCTGCCGCTGCCGGAGTCCGACGACTACGACACCGTCGCGGGCATGATCGTCGCGGCGTCCGGCCACTTCCCGGTACCCGGTGAGCGGCTGACGCTACCGGCGGCGCCGCACGACGACGCTCGGCTGATCGACATCGAAGTGCTCACGGTCTCGCGGCACGTGCCGGAGTTCGTGTTGATCAAAGAACGCCTCGACGTCAAGGGTGAGCACGTCGCCAGTGCGGGGGCCGAGTCGTGAGCCCGATGACGGCGATCGCCGTGACCCTGGCCCTGTTGGCGGCCAGCGCGTTCTTCGTCGCCACGGAGTTCGCGCTCGTCGGCGCCCGGCGACACCGGCTCGAGCAGGCCGCGGCCGAAGGGCGACGCGGCGCCCGAGCCGCTCTGCACGGCGTTCGCGAGCTCTCGCTGATGTTGGCCGGTGCGCAACTGGGCATCACCATGGTGATGATCGGCCTGGGCATGGTGTCCGAGCCGGCCTTCCACCACCTGCTGGAGCCGCCGCTGTCGGCACTGGGTCTGCCGTCGGGGGTCGCTGACGTGGCGGCCCTGGCGGTGGCGCTGGTTGTCGTCACCTACCTGCACGTCGTCGTCGGTGAGATGGCGCCGAAGTCGTGGGCGATCGCTCATCCCGAGCGCTCGGCCATGCTCCTCGCGCCGCTGTTCCGGGCGTACACGGCGGGCGTGCGCTGGGCGTTGCAGTCGATGAACGCGACGACCAACGTGCTGGTCCGGCTGGTTCGATTGACCCCGCGCGACGAGATCACCACGGTGCGCAACCGCGAACAGATCCACCAACTCGTCAGTGAATCTCAGCGCCTGGGCCTCATCGGCGACGACGATCACGGTCTGCTCACCCGGGCACTCGGGGCGCCTGAGCAGCCGGTGCGCACCGTCATGGTGGCGGCGGCACAGATCGTCTCGGTGCCGGCGACGGCCGGCCCGCAGGAGGTCATCGACGTCGGGCGCGACAGTGACCGAACCCGGGTCGTCGTCCGCGATGAAACCGGCGACGTGGTCGGCGCCGTGCACGTGCGCGGCGCGCTGATCGCCCGGAACCGTGGCGCGGCGTGGACGGCCGGTGCGGCCGCCATGCCCGTGCCCAGAGTCGCGCCCGACGACGATCTGGCCCACGTGGCCGAAGTGCTCCAGGGCGCGCGGTCTCAACTGGGTGTGGTCGAGGACCGCGACGGGACCGTGGTGGGTTTGGTCAGCATGGACGACGTCGTGACGGCGGTGTTGCTGAGTTGACGGCGGTCTCGTGGATCGCGCTGCTCACCGACTACGGTCGGCGGGACGGGTTCGTCGCGGCCTGTCACGGTGTCATCGCTCGCATCGCGCCGTCGGTCCGGGTGATCGACATCACCCATGACGTCCCGCCACAGGACGTTCGGCACGGCGCGGCGGTCTTGGCGCAGACCGTGGGGTACCTGCCGCCGTCGGTGATCGTCGGCGTCGTCGATCCCGGTGTCGGCACCGGCCGGCGGGCGGTGGCGCTGGGCGCCGGTGACCACGTTCTGGTCGGTCCCGACAACGGACTCCTCACCTGGGCCGCCGATGCGTGCGGCGGCGTTCATCGCGCGGTCGAGCTGACGTCGCCGCGGTTCCACCTCGACACCGGCGCCACCACGTTCGACGGCCGGGACGTGTTCGCGCCGGTGGCCGCGCACCTGGCCGGAGGGCTCGCGATGACCGACCTCGGTCCCGAGCTCGCTGCCGATGACGTCGTGCGGTTGCCTGACCCGTGGGTGCGCGTGCAGGACGGCCGGTTGGAAGCCGAGGTGCACGTCGTCGACCACTTCGGCAACGTCGCCCTGGCTGCGCGCGCAGCAGACCTCGAAGCGGCACGACTGGCTGCGGCCGACACCGTGCAGGTGGCCGTCGGCGATCGGATCTCGGTGGTCCGGCTCGCCCGGTCGTTCGCCGAGGTGGCAGCGGGTGAACTGGTGGTGTTGGTCGATTCCGCCGGTCACGTGGCGGTGGCCGCGAACCGCGGTGACGCCGCCGCTGAGCTCGGGCTGCGTCCAGGGGACCGGGTGGTTCTCAGCGCCTGACGGTGGCGACGGCGAGGGTGGCCGCCTCGGTGCCGTCCCAGCTGCCGATCAGCCGGGCATCGCCGGCCACTTCGGTCCCGATCTCGCGGACGACGACGATGTCGACTGACCCGGCTGTCACCACCGTCGTCGCTCCTTCGTCGTGAGCGGTGACGGTCTCGATGGCCGCGACGTTCTCGGCGCGGGAGCCGGCTGCGTGGACGCGAACCGTCGGCGGCCGCGGGACGAGCTCGCCGTCCACGTCCATCACTTCCTCGGCCTGCTCCCCGCCGGCGAGGATCGCTGTGGCCAGTGCGGTCGCCCAGACCGGATCGCCGGACGCGTCGTACACCCAGCGCGTACCCAGCACCGAGTGCTCGGCGGTGCCGAGCAGGAAGTCGTCCGCGCCGGGCAGCGGTGCGCCTCGATAGGAGAGCGGGACGTGAACGATCACGTCACCGTCGGCCTGGATCAGCATGCCTTGCAGACCCACCTCGCCGGCGGGGTCGTCGAAGCGGTATGCGCCAACGTGGGTGATAGCGGGGCTCGCGGTGAACCACGACCTGGTCGGCAGCCAGGACGTCAATAGCTCGAGCTTGGATGGGGTGAGAGTCGCTCGGTGAATGAGTGCCACAGGTCGATCCTAGGGGGTCGGTTGGCACGAACAGGTTGGACGAGTTTGCAGTCTTGGCAACATATCTTGCCGCTGGCCGAGATGCAGGCGCACAGTGGAGATCTCCGGAACCGATGAGAGGAACTGAGCGCGTGATGGATGCCCAGCACTGGGACGAGATGTACAGCAGCCGCGAGCAGGTGTTCAGCGGCAACCCGAACGGCGTGCTCGTCGCCGAGGTCACCGACCTGCCACCGGGCCGGGCGCTCGACGTCGGTTGCGGTGAGGGAGCCGATGCCGCCTGGCTCGCGCGACGCGGCTGGCAGGTCACCGCCGTCGACATCTCCGAGGTGGCGCTGCGCCGTGCCGCAGCGACCGCCCCCGACGTCGACGGCCGGGTGGCGTGGAAGCAGGGCGACCTCACCACGTCGCCGCCCCCGGCCGGCGCCTTCGACCTGGTGTCCAGTCACTACTTCCCGCTCATGCGCGCGCCGGGCCACGCGGCCCTGCACGGCCTGCTGGCCGCGGTCGCCCCTGGCGGCACGTTGCTCTTCGTCACCCACGCCCTCGCCGACTTCGCCGCGCACGAGCACGAGGACTTCGACCCGGCCGACTACTACCAGCCCGACGAGGTCGCCCAGTTTCTGGACGCCGGGTGGGACGTGGTGGTCAACGAGACTCGGCCCCGTACCGCCCCACCGCCGCCGGGTACCCATCACATGAACGACACCGTCCTGCGAGCTCGGCGCCGCCCGGTCAGCTGACCGGCGCCACGCCGCGGTGCAGCGCTGCGTACACGAGGTCGCGCAGTTCGTTGACTTCGTCACCGCTGAGCGTGCGATCGACCGGTCGCAGGACGAGGCGGAGCAGGATGTTGTGCTGGCCCGGGCGGATGCCCAACCGGCGCCGAGCCGCCTCAGGGAGCTCGGCGTAGGGCGTACTCGACAGCACGCTCACCTCTTCGACGAGATCGGCCCGCGTGCCGAGCGCCTCGCGGACCCGGTCGCCGATGATCTCGGCATCGTCATCGGCGTCCACCGCCACGGACAGGTCGCGGCGAGCCGTCGGCAGGTCCGACACCGGGGTGTAGGGCTCCAGGTCGAGCATCTGGTCCGCGATCCGCGGATCGGCAGAGCGCAACAACCGGATGTCCGGGATGTGCTTGCGCAGCATGAGCAGCCGGTCCAGGCCCATGCCCAGGGCCAGGCCGCTCCACCGGTTCGGGTCGAGCCCGCAGCGGGCCAGGACGTCCGGCGCCGCCAGTCCGCACTCGGCGATCTCGACCGGGGCGTTGTCACGGATCGCCTCCACCTCGCGTCCGCCGACGGTGTACGGATGCGTGGTGGCGTTCCACCGCCAATGGCTCCCCGGGAGCAGTGTCTGGGCGAGCGTGCTGACCATTCGGTGCAGGTCGTCGTGGTCGAGCCGGGGCCCACCAGGGCGTAGCAGCCACAGGTCGAGTTGGTGGGGTGCACTCGTGTGCAGTCGATCGATCGCGTCCCGGCGGTGACAGATACCGGGCAGGACCAGCAGTACGGGTTGCTCGGGACCCGTGGCGAGGCGGCGCAGGGCCGGCGGGATCCCTGCGCTCGTGTGGCTGCGCAGCATCGTGGTCGCGCTGATGTAGCGGGTGTAGCGCACATCGCGCGCGACGGCGTCGGGCTGATAGCCCAACCGGTCGTAGTTGTCTTCGAGCGAGACCACGGGGCGCGATCGTTCGACCTCAACGGCGCAATCCCACAGCGCGGCCAATGCGCTCGCGGCATCGTCGACGAGGAGCTGGAGTGCGTGCCGTCCCTGCGCCGGATCGGTGAGATCACGCAACTGCAGGGCACGAACCAGCGCCGGTACGGGCAGGGCCTGCGGCGCGGCAACAGGATCGGATGAAAGGACAGAAGTGGACATGACCAGGCCTTCGGATCGAGACGACGGATCAGGGAGCCTCCCCCGGTCGGTCGTCCGCGAAGGGCCTAGGCGCGCCTGGCCTCCGGGCGGCGGACGTGCACCGACCGGGGGCAGCTAAACCAGCGTTGACCTGGCATGGGTAGAACCTTATCCGACCGCGAGATGATCAGCCAGCCGAGCCAGGCAGTCGTGCCAGCCCTTGAGGTGGTCGTCGCGTTGCAGCTCCGTGGCGTTCTCGCTGTGGGTGACCACGACCTCGCTACCGCCTTCGTGGGGCCGGATCTGGACGGCGACCTGGGTGAACGGCGACATGTCCCCGTCCCAGGCCCACAAGAACGTCAACAGCTCCGGCCGACGGATCTCGCCGTAGATTCCGCGGACCGCGACGTTGTTCCCGGCCGGAAGTCCGGTGCTGCGGAAGGCGAACCGGCCGCCGGGCCGGGGATCGGTTTCGTACAACGTCGCGAACGAGGCGGGCCAGTACCACGTAGCGAGACGGCCGGGCTCGGTGAACGCGGCGAAGACATCGTCAGGCTCGGCGTCGACGGTCACCGTGAGTACGGCGGTGCCAGCATCTGGTGTGGATGATTCGACCATAACGGCAGACTCTAGGACACGTGCGTCCTGCCTGACGAGAACGAAATTCCGTGATGGTCACCGGTTCGCCGGTATCTACTCGCCCTCGTGCAGCAGACCCCGTTGGTAGGCCAGCGCCACCGCTTCCGTACGACTGCCGGCGCCGAGCTTCGCCAAGATTCTCGAGATGTGGACGCTGACGGTCTTCTCGCTGATGTAGAGCTGTTCGCCGGCTTTGCGGTTGGTGTGACCCTGCGCGACCAGTTCCAGGACCGCACGTTCGCGTGGCGTGAGCAGGTCGACCGTGGGCGCGGGGACACCGGGAACGCTCAGCCGGGCCCGGCGCGCCAACTCCCGCAGGGCCGCGGCGAGCGGCCGGGCACCGAGTTCGTCGGCGATGCGCAGGGCAGCGACGACCTCGGCGGTGGCGGCATCGCGCTCGCCCCGTGACACCAGAGCCTCAGCCAGCCGCCAACGCGCCAGGGCGATCGGATAGACCTCGCCGTAGCCGAAGGCCTCGACGACCTCGCTCCAGGCGGCTGGATCGTCCACGCCGTGCAGTCGGGCGGATTCGGCGTGCATCCGGGCCAGCCAGGCTTGCCCTTCCGGACCGAGCTTGTCCGCGCGCGGAACGCCACGGCGATGGGTCTGCTCGGCGAATTCGATCAGACGCTCGCCGTGCGCGACCGCGGCGGCGTGGGCCACGGTGTCGCCGCGGGAGAGTGCCTGGCTGGCCAGGTCTGCCTGGAGGGCGATGCCGAGCGTGGCCACCCGGATGCCGCCGAGCGGCCAGTCCATGCTCGACGACTTGCGCATGGACGCCAGGGCTTCGTCGACCATGGTCGACGCTGCCTCGGCCTGCCCTTGCCATCCCGCCATCTCGGCGCCGGCGATACCGGCGAGCTGGGCGATCTGGCTGTCGCGATGCCACTCCGGATAGACCTTGGCCAGTTCGCGCTCGGCCTCGTCGAAGCGGCCCAATCCGACCTTGACGATGGCTCCGGCCGCCGCGAGCAGTGCGGTGACGGTGTCGGAGACCGGCTCTCCGGGCGGACTCGACGCCGCGATCGCATCGGCCCAGCTTCCGTGGGCGTAGTGCATCATGACCTGCATCCAGCGCAGATGGAGACCGTACGGACTCCACGTCAGCCCGAGTTCGGAGGCGCGGGCGGCGGAGTTGTCGGCGACCTGGGTGGCGCGGTCGATCAGACCCTGTTCGTAGAGCATGACGACCAGGTTGAACAGGGCGCGCAACTCGGTGTTCGGGGCCTCGGCGTGCACGGCGCGTGCGCGGGCCTGCTCGAGCAGGGCACGCGCCTGCTCGACAGCGCCGGTGTGGACGTCGTGATAGGCCAGCGTGATCAAAGCATCCGCTTCGGCTCCCGCAGCCCCGGCGACACGAGCCTCGGCGGCTGCCTGCTCGGCGAACGAGCGGCCCTGTTCGTCCAGCGGCGTCGTCCGGGCACGCAGGGCCAGCACCCACGCCCGGGTGGTGCTGGGCTCGGTGTCCTCGATCAGTGACCACGCCTCGGCGATCACGCGGTCGGCTTCGTCGTCGCGGGAGTTCGCCGTCAACACCTCGGTGAGTTGGCGGCGCATGTCGGCTCGAGCCAGCAGGTCGTCTTGACTGTCGGCGAGCGAGACCGCTGCCTGCGCATAGGCCAGGGCCCGTTCCGGATGACCGGCCGCCGCGGCGACATAGGCCGCCGTGCGCGTCAGCGTGAACTCGTCGACACCGGCTCGCGCTTCGGCGTCGTCGACCCCTTGCCACAGCTCGAGCGCCTGCTCGACATGGCGCAGCTCCGCCGAGAGCGCGCCCACCCGCATGGCCTCGGCGGCCGCCCGGACCGACGCCGCCAACGCGCCGGGCAGATCGTTGCTGTGCAGGCAGTGGTAGGCCAGCCAGGCCGCGAGGTCGTCCCCGCCGACGGCTCGGATCCGTTCGGCGTACGCCGCGTGCAGACGTACGCGCTGGCCGGGTAGCAGATCGGCGTACACGGCCTCGCGCAACAGGGCGTGGCGGAAGGTGTAGGCGTCGTCGGCGTCGGTGACGAGGATGTGATGGTGCACCGCCTCGCGGAGTCCGGCATCGAGCTCGTCGTCGTCCATATCGGCTACCGCGCGCAGCGCCGAATGCAACACATGTTGGCGCCCGGAGACCGACACGGCGCCGACGACCTTCTGCGCGGCCGGGCTCAGTGATTCGACTCGGGCCATCAGAACGTCGGCGAGAGCGGTCGGAAGGCCTGCGCGCGGGTCGGAGCTCGCGGCGAACAGTTCTTCGGCGTAGAAGGCATTGCCCTCGGACCGGCCGGCGACCTCGGCCACGATGTCGTCGGGGGCGTCCGGGCCGGCCAGCGCCTGGACGAAGCGCACCGCGTCGTCGGGACCGAACGCCGGCAGGTCGAGACGCTCGACGACCGGCAGCCGGACGATCTCGGCGAGGAACGGCCGGAGCGGATGCCGGCGATGCAGGTCGTCGGCGCGGTAGGTGGCCACGATCAGCAACCTCTGCGTGTGCAGCCGGGAGAGCAGGAACGACAGGAGGTCGCGCGTGGACGCGTCACTCCAGTGCAGGTCTTCGACCGCGACGACCAGACAGGACTCGTCCGCGAGTTCGGACAGCGCCCCGAGGACGGAATCGAAGAGCTGCAGCTGGCCGAGATCGGCGTCCCAGGCCGGGGCAGCGCTCGCGCCATCCGGGCGGCGGACCAGCGCGGCCAGCGGTGCGCGAGTGGCCACGACGTCGTCGCGCTCGGCCTGCACCTGCTCGATGATCTCCTTGACCGGCAGGTACGCCAGGCCCTCGTCACCGATGCCGAGACACCGGCCGAGCAGGACCCGGGCGCGCCGCGAGCGCGCGTGGGCGATGAACTCGGCGAGCAGGCGGCTCTTGCCGACCCCGGCATCACCCGAGACGACGACGGCCGCTGCGGAGCCCGCCTCGGCCCGCTCGAGCGCGGCCTGCAATCGCGCGAGTTCGGCTTGTCGCGCAACGAACGGCACGTCGGTGCCCGGCCTGGTCATGTACTGATCGTGGCACATGGCGCCGACAGGTCGCCGGTCACAGCGAACCGGCGAGCTCCTCGGCGGTCGGCGGATCCGCCCCGACGCGGGTGCAGGTCAGCGCGGCGGTGAGCGCGGCACGGTCCAGGATGGGCCGCAAGGTCGCCGGTCCGGCGGTGTCCAGGCGATCGCGGTGCCGGCGGCCGAGCAGCCCGGCCAGGCGCAGCGAGTCCACGAGCCCCGACGTGAAGGCGTCCCCGGCGCCCACGGTGTCGGCCACGTCCACGGGGCGGGCGGCGACCTCGACGGTCGCACCGGTCGAGGTCACCGCATGCGCCCCGGCCGCGCCGAGGGTCACCACCACCAGGGCCGGCCCGCGCGCGGCCCAGCCAGCGGCCACGTCGACCGGGTCGGTCCCGGGGACGAGCCAGGCGAGGTCCTCGTCGCTGACCTTGACGACGTCGGCCAGCGCGATCAATTCGTCCCAGCGCGCCTGCACCTGCGCCCGCGTCGGCAGCAGGGCCGGGCGGAGATTGGGATCGAGCACGATGCTCGCCCCGTCCTGGCCGCGTACCCGCCGCACCAGCTCGAGCAGGGCCGTCGCGCCGGGCTCGCGCGCTGCTGCGATGGAGCCGGTGACCAGGGCCAGGGCTTCGGGTGGCAGCTGAGTGGGCAGTTCGGCCTCGGTCCATCCCCAATCGGCGGTGCCGTCGGCGTAGAAGTCGTACGTCGCGCGGGCCTCGTCGTCGAGCGTGACCACCGCGAGCGTCGTCGGGTCGCTGGTCGAGACCGCAGCATCGAGCAGGACGTCGTTGGCGGCCAAGTGCTCTCGGATCACCCGGCCGAAAGCGCCCGAGCCGAGCCGCGCCAGCAGATGGGTCGGGGCGCCGAGACGGGCCAGCCCGACGGCGACGTTGGCCGGCGATCCTCCTGGCACCGCGCGGTAGCGCCCGTCGGGCTCGGCGACGAGGTCGATGAGTGCTTCGCCGGCGACGTACACCTCACCGGCACGGTCTCGGCCCGGCTCGACGGTCTCGTTGCTGTTGACATGCTGATCCGACACGCCGATACCGTAGCGGCCGGGTTGTTCTCGCGGTGCGAGCGCACGGTGGTTGGTGTTCGATGCGCGGCCGTCATCATCTAACGTTGTGCTTCTCACCACACATCGAGGAGTACTGTCACCGTGGTCAGCGTTCCGAGCGTTTCGTACTCGATCACCGTGCGGCTGGAGGTGCCGGCCGGCGGCCAGGCGGTCAGTCAGCTCACCGCCGCTGTCGAGAAGGCCGGCGGCCTGGTGACCGCCCTGGACGTCACCGGTTCCGGGCACGACCGCATCCAGGTGGACGTCACCTGCGCGGCCACGTCGTCCGGACACGCCGGGGAGTTGGTGACGGCGCTGCGCACGGTTCCCGGCGTGGTCATCGGCAAGGTCAGCGACCGGACGTTCCTGGTGCACCTCGGGGGCAAGATCGAGGTGAAGTCGAAAGTACCGATCCGCAACCGCGACGACCTCTCGCTCATCTACACCCCCGGGGTGGCGCGGGTGTCGCAGGCGCTCGTCGACAACCCGCAGGACGCGCGGCGGCTGACCATCAAGCGCAACACCGTCGCCGTGGTGACCGACGGCTCGGCCGTGCTCGGGCTGGGCAACATCGGGGCGACGGCCGCGCTCCCGGTGATGGAGGGCAAGGCGGCGCTGTTCAAGCGGTTCGCCGGCATCGACGCGTTCCCGGTCTGCCTCGACACTCAGGACACCGACGAGATCATCCGCACCGTGGAGCACATCGCGCCCGTGTTCGCCGGTATCAACCTCGAGGACATCTCCGCTCCGCGGTGCTTCGAGATCGAGGCCCGGCTGCGCGAGCGGCTGGACATCCCGGTCTTCCACGACGATCAACACGGCACGGCCATCGTCGTGTTGGCCGCGCTGTACAACGCGTTGAAGGTCGTCGGTAAGGACATCGGCTCGGTCCGGGTCGCGATGGCCGGTGCCGGCGCGGCCGGGCACGCCATCGCCCAGCTGCTCGTCGCCGCTGGCGTCAGCGACCTCGTCGCCTGCGATCTCAACGGCGTCATCCATCGCGGCCGGGCGGACTTGTCCGGCGTGCCCACGTGGTACCTCGATCACAGCAATCCGCGCGGTGTCGACGGCGCCCTGTGTGACGCGGTGTCCGGTGCTGACGTGTTCATCGGCGTGTCGGCGCCCAACGTTCTCACCGCCGCCGACGTCGCCACGATGGCCGACGACGCCATCGTCTTCGCGCTGGCCAATCCCGAACCCGAGATCGATCCGCACGAGGCCGGCGAGCACGCCGCCGTCGTCGCCACCGGCCGTAGCGACTACCCGAACCAGATCAACAACGTGCTGGCCTTCCCCGGCGTGTTCCGCGGCCTGCTCGACGCCCAGAGCCAGTCGGTCACCACCGAGATGCTCACCGCGGCGGCTCAGGCGCTGGCGGGTACCGTCACCGACGACGAGCTCAACCCGTCGTACATCATCCCGAGCGTCTTCCACTCCGGCGTCGCCGATGCCGTCGCCGCCGCGGTGCGCGGCAGCGTCGAATCGATCCGCAAGGTCGCCGAAGAGACCGGTGACTTTCCCGCGATCCGGGTGTGAACACCTCGCCGCGCGGAGGACGATGAAGCCATGGCCATGAATGCCGAGTCGCTCACCGGGCGGTTGCTGGTGGCTGCCCCAGCTCTGCGTGGATCGACGTTCGACCGGGCCGTGGTGCTCATGCTCTCGCACGACGGCGACGGCGCGCTGGGCGTGATGGTGAACAAGCCCACGGAGGTCTATGTCGACGACGTGCTGCCGGGATGGGCCACGGTGGTCTCCGAACCCGGCGTCGTGTTCCAGGGCGGACCGGTGAGCCTCGACAGCGCCCTCGGCCTGGTGGCGGTCAGGGGCGCCGATGAACCCCTGGGTATCCGCCGGGTGCGCGGCGAGGTCGGCGTGGTCGACCTCGACACCCCGGCCGAGATCATCGAACCGGCCATCACCGCGATGCGGATCTTCGCCGGCTACGCCGGGTGGGCCCCTGATCAGCTCGAAGGCGAGATCGACGAGGGCTCGTGGTACGTCGTCGACGCCGAACCCGGCGACGCGTTCCGGGTGGACGCCGAAGGCCTGTGGTCGGCAGTGCTTCGCCGGCAGTCCGGTCCGCTGGCGTTGCTGGCGACCTTCCCCGCCGACCCGTCGCTGAACTGAGCGACACCACCCGGGCCGGCGTCAGTCCACTTCGGCGAGCTCGACCGACCCGTCGTCGCCCGGCGTGATCCGGACGACACGCCACGTGGTGCCGTCGGCGTCGATGGTCTCGTCGATCCCCAGCGTGTGGACCTCGTTCTCGCCGTCGTCGAGATAGCCCACGTCGACCTTGATCGGGTCGGTCTGGAAGTTCATGATCGCCAGCGACCGCTCCCGGTTCTCGTCCAGCCAGTGCGGGACGCCACGGCGCAGGGTGATGGTCTCACTGGACTCCGGAACCTCGGTCTCACTGGTCAGCTCGTCCGGCTCGTCGTCGCTGCAGCCTGCGCCGACGAGGAGCGTCAACGTGGCCAGGGCGGCGCAGGCCGCCCGCGGCACCCGTCCCCGGCGAGCCCGGGCCGGACGGGGGGTCACGCAATCTCCAGGATCACGTAGCCGCGATCGCCCGGCTGGATCTCGGTGACCCGCCAGCTGGCCTCGGCGGTGTCGATCCGGTCGCCGACGGCCAGCGTGTGTACCTCGTTGGTGCCGCCGGACAGATGCCCGAGGTCGACAGTGCCGTTCTCGGTGTCGAACGACATGATGGCCAGGGCGCGATCGCGGGTGGCGTTGTCGAGCCAGTACGGGACCAGGCGGCGGATGCGGATCTGCTGGGCCATGTCAGCCTCCTGTCGAGAACGAGCCGGCGCTGGAGAAGAACTCCTCGTACTCCTCGGGCGTCATGTACAACTTCGGGTGACCACTACCCCACGGATTGCGCAGGATGATCTTGCCGTCATCGGTGAAGCCGTCCACGACGTAGGCGTGCCCGGTGACGTAGCCGTTTTTGAACTTGTCCGGCACCTTCTTCTCGCCGGGCGTGCCGGTGACCACGACCTCGCCGTTCTCGTAGGCCTCACGGACGTCGTCGAAATCCGCGCCGATGTCGTTGGACGGCTGCCCGCTGAGGTACGGGCCTGCCTTGTCGGTGTAGTCGCCCTCGATCGCGCGGTACGAGCCGGCGAACCCGTCGTTGTCCTGGTCGTAGAACGCGGCGAAGGCCTTTTCGTAGTAGGCGACCCACAGCTCCTGCTGGCCCCCGACACCGGCCGGATTGCCGTTCTCGTCGAGCGGCAGCTCTGGGCTGACCGTGACCCAGTGAGCCTCGCCGTCTTGGTCGTAGAGGCGCACCGAGATGGTGCCGTTGGGGTTCTCCTTGATGTTGTTGCGGATGGCGTCGGGGTTCTGGTCCGCCATGCCCACGAGCGACGCGAGAAACCAACAGTCCCCGACGGCGCCTTGGTTGATGTCGTCAGGGGACACGCCGTTGTCGAACAGCGGGCGCGGCGGGTCGGGCACACCCCAGGTGACACCGTCGACGGTGACACCCTTCTTGTTGTCGTCGCCCGGGTCGAACGGCGGCTGCACGCCGGGAAACATCTCGATCAAGATGTCCCAGTTCTCTGGCGTGGCCTTGCTGAGGAGCACGCTGGCCAGGTCCAGCCGTTCGTGATGCGGCAACCCGTTCGAGTCGAACGGGTTCAAGCCGGAGTCGCCGGTGTCGTTGATCAGGTCGCCGAGCATTTCGCGTTCTTCGGCCGACAGGTCCTCCAGGACCCAGTTGAGCTCCACCGAGGACAGCCCGGTCAACGTGTTGGCCAGGGTGCGCAAGTCGTCACGGTTGCCGTTGACGCCGAAATCCTTGTCCTTGAGCGCGCGGATGGCCTCCAGCGCTTCGTCGGCGTCGGCCCGGCTCGGCGCAGATTCGTCGAGGAAGGCCAGGCTGGGGTCGACGGTGATGCCGTCCTTCTCCAGCTCCTTGAGCTCCTCGAGATGATCGCAGCGCCGGCCGCTGCTGTCGGCGATGTCGTCAAGGGGCGAAGACAGTGCGCCGGGTGGATACAACGGCATCCCGAACAGGTTGATCATGACCCGCTGCAGAAGCGGGCTCGACGTCACCGGGCCTTCAATGTCGTCCTGCGCGTCGGCCAGTACGGCTGCGAGGTCTTTGTGCAGGGTGGGCGAACTGGCGGCCGCGCCCTTCAGCCCGCGCACCAGACTCCGGATCTGCGGGATGTCGAAACCGACGTAGTGGCTGGCCTGTTGCGGCGGGCCCATCGACGCTCACTCCTTCTCGTCGGCTTGCTCGTCGAGCCGGTTCGCTTGGGCGCGCCACTCTGCCAGGGTGTCCTCGAGGTCTTGTGCCATCGTGCGCAGCTCGCGCTGGTACTCGGTCAGTTGGGTGGTGGCCTCGCCGGCGTACTGACCCGTCCACACACCCTGCGTCGTCGCGATCTCGACCTCGGCATCGATATGCGTTTCCAACGGCTCGACCAGCGCTTCGGCCCGCCGGGCGCTCTCACGCAGTCGTTCTGCGCGCTCGCGAAGCTCCTTCGCGGACGGCTCACCCGGCTCGTCTTCGGTGCACATGACGCGGAGCATAACGGGCGCGAAACGTGTCCCTTAGCCCTGGGGACGGCACGGGTTGAACCGGCGCCGGAGAGGTGTCGCCGACGTCAGGTTTCGCCGTCGTCGCCAGCCTTCATCTTCTCCCAGATCTCCTTGCACCGCGGGCAGACCTGGTACTTCTCGGGGTCGCGGCTGGGCACCCAGACCTTGCCGCACAACGCGATGACCGGCGTGCCGTTGATCATGGCCTCGGTCAGCTTGTCCTTGGGGACGTAGTGCGAGAACCGTTCCTCATCGCCGTCGCCGCTGCTCGGTTGGGTGCGGCGATCCTCGATGGTCTCGGTGCCGGGACTGAGCTGAGTACTCACACGACCCAGTGTACGAACCGGCGGACGTCCGCGCGTCTCCTGGCGGGTTGTCCACCCGTCGCGGGCTGCTTCGAGGGGTGGAGAACTCGCCAGGAGCGGCCGGGCGCTCAGGGCCGCAGGTCGTCCTGTGCCGCCGCATCAGCGTCGCTCAGGATCGGCGCGCCGGTTCGGCCGAGCTGGCCGTGCCGCTTCGCCGTCGGCGAGATCGACGAAGCCGAGTTGGCCGATCGGTTGGGCACGTCACGTCGTCGCTGACCGGTTCTGCCAGTGGTCCCGCGTGCCCCGGATGCCGCCAGACACCGCGGTCGTGATGATCGTCGTGTTAAAAGGTGCCGAGGTTGACAGGTCGTGATGATCGTCGTGGTGAAAGGTGCTGGAATCAGCGGCCGTGATGATCGTCGTGCCAGAAACTGCCGGTATAGCCCGCGTTTCCTTGCACGACGATCTTCACGACCGGCACCACTAGGCGTTCGTGCCCGGTTCGCCCCAATCGGCTCTGCCAACCGGCACCGCCAACCGGCTTCGCTGACCGGCTTCGCCAATCGGCTCCGCCAACCGGCGTCGCCAGTAGCCCGCGTGCGCCGGATGCCGCCAGACGCCCAGGTCGTGATGATCGTCGTGGTGAAGGGTGCTGGAGTCAGCGGTCGTGATGATCGTCGTGCCAGAGACTGCCGGTATAGCCCGCGTTTCGTTGCACGGCGATTTTCACGACCGGCACCACTAGGCGTTCGTGCCCGGTTCGCCCCTATCGGCTCTGCCGACCGGCTTCGCCCCAAATCGGCTTCGCTGACCGGCACCGCCAACCGGCCTCGCCAGCAGCCCACGCGCCGCGCAGCCGCCAGCAGTGGCAGGGCACGGAGAGCTGAGGAGCGTCGGTAGGCTTTGCTCGTGACATCCGGTCCTGCCAGCTCCGCCCCGACGAGGTTGATGGGACCGCAGTATCGGCGGCTGTCCGTCGCCATCGTGGCCACCGTCGTGTTCATCGCGTTCGAGGGCATGGCCGTCGCCACCGCCATGCCCACCGCGGTGCCCGACCTCGACGGCCTGCCGCTGTACGCGTTCGCCTTCTCCGGTTTCTTCACCACCAGCCTGTTCGCGATGGTCGTGTCGGGGGAGGTGTGCGACCGGCGTGGTCCGCTGCTGCCGATCCTCATTGGCGTCGCCGCCTTCACCGCCGGGCTCGTGATCGCCGGGGCAGCGCAATCGATGTGGCCGTTCCTGGCCGGGCGGGCGATCCAGGGCCTGGGCGCCGGCTTGATCATCGTGGCGCTGTACGTGGTCGTCGGCCGGACGTTCCCGGAAGACATGCGCCCGCGGATCTTCGCGGCGATCGCGGCGGCTTGGGTGGTTCCGTCCATCGTCGGGCCGCTGGTCGCGGGGTTGTTGACCGACCACGCATCGTGGCGCTGGGTGTTCCTCGGCATCGCCCCGCTGGTCCTGATCCCGGTCGCCCTGGCACTGCCGACGGTACGCACGGTGGACGGCCCGCCGCCGGGCGGCTCCCGGATTCGAGCGGGACGGAAGCGTTTCGCGCTGGCCACGGCGGTCGGCGTCGGCATGCTGCAGTACGCGGGATCGCGCACCGACATCGTCTCGGTGGTGCTGTGCGTGCTGGCGGTCGCGCTGGTGGCGCCGACGCTGCCGCGGGTGCTTCCGCCCGGCACGCTACTGCTGCGGCGCGGGCTGCCGACCGTCGTAGCGATGCGCGGCATCCTGGCCGGTGCGTTCTTCGGTACCGAGGCGTTCCTGCCGCTGTTGCTCGTCTCGGAGCGGGGCCTGTCGTCGACGCTGGCCGGGCTGTCGCTGACCGGCGGAGCGCTCGGGTGGGCGGCCGGATCGTGGTATCAGGGCCGATCGTCGACGGTGACGCCGCGGTACCTACTCATCCGCATCGGCGCCGCGCTGGTCGCGATGGCCATCAGCTCGGTGACTCTGGTCCTGGTGCCCGGCGTGCCGGTGGTTGTGACGATGCTGGGCTGGGTGGTCGGTGCCTTCGGCATGGGCATGTCCATCGCCAGCATCAGTGTGGTGCTCTTCGAACTGTCGCCGGTCGAGGATCACGGGGCGAACTCAGCGGCCTTGCAGGTCAGCGATGCGCTGTTTGCCGCGGTGTTCGTCGGGCTGGCCGGCACCATCTTCGGCACGGGGCACGGCGCGGCGCCCGGTGAGGTGTCGGTGCCCGGGTGGATCTATCTCGTGATCATCGCGGCGATGACGGCGCTGGCGCTGTTCGGGTCGTGGGCCGCGGGGCGAGTCCGCGTGCCGGTCACCCGGTGAATCCCTGTTGATCAGCGAGCAGTGCGAGTCGTGTCGCGAGCTTGTCGGGGTACGCCGTTAAGCTCACAGGTGTTGCCCGGGTCGCGTTCGGCGTTCCGGGCACCTGCTTGTGGCGCATCGGTTGCCACCTGCAGGGAACGTCGTCGACCTGCACGGGAGCTGTGTGAGCACTTCGGCCGCTGAGCATCTGCCACCCGCCTATCCGGGCCGCGCCCCGTGGGGAACCGCGGGGCGGTTGCGTGCCTGGCAGAAGGAGGCATTGGACGACTACATGGCGCGCGACCCGCGCGACTACCTGGCCGTCGCCACGCCTGGTGCCGGTAAGACGACGTTCGCGCTGCGCATCGCCGCACAGCTCCTGGAGCGCAAGATCGTCCATCAGCTGACCATCGTCGCACCTACCGAGCATCTCAAGCGGCAATGGGCCGACGCCGCGGCCAAGGTCGGCATCAACGTCGACCCGTCATTCACCGGGCGCACCGGCCGGGCGAGTCGCGACTACACCGGCGTGGCGGTCACCTACGCCGGGGTCGCGGCACATCCCATGCTCCACCGCGCGCGCTGTGAGAACCGCCGCACGCTGGTCATTCTCGACGAGGTCCATCACGCCGGCGACTCGCTGTCGTGGGGCGAGGCCGTGCGTGAGGCGTTCGAGCCCGCGGCGCGCCGCCTCGCGCTCACCGGCACGCCGTTTCGCTCCGACATCAATCCCATCCCGTTCGTCACCTACGCCGAAGGTGACGACGGCATTCCCCGCAGCGTCGCCGACCACTCGTACGGCTACGCCGCCGCGCTGCGCGACGGCGTCGTCCGCCCGGTGCTGTTCCTGGCCTACTCCGGTGAGATGAGCTGGCGGACTCGCGCCGGCGACGAGGTCACCGCCCGACTGGGCTCGCCGCTGCCCAAGGACGTCACCGCCCAGGCCTGGCGGACGGCTCTCGATCCCGACGGTGACTGGATCCCGTCGGTGCTGCGGGCTGCCGACACCCGGCTCACCGAAGTACGCCGGCACGTCTCCGACGCCGGCGGCTTGGTCATCGCCACCGACCAGGAGGCGGCGCGAGCCTACGCCAAACTGCTGGCCCGCATCAGTGGCGAGCGGCCGACCGTGGTGGTCTCCGACGAGCCGCGGGCGTCGAAGAAGATCGCGGAGTTCGCTGAGAACGATGCGCGCTGGATGGTCGCGGTGCGGATGGTCTCCGAAGGTGTGGACGTGCCGAGGTTGGCCGTGGGGGTGTACGCCACGGCCACACAGACGCCGCTGTTCTTCGCGCAGGCCGTCGGTAGGTTCGTCCGGGTCCGCAGGCGGGGCGAGACGGCATCGATCTTCCTACCGACCATCCCGTCGCTGTTGTCCTACGCCGCCGAGATGGAGGTCTCGCGCGACCACGTCCTGGGCAAACCCAAGGTCGACGAGGACGACGTGCTCGCCGCTGACGAAGCGTTGATGGCCGCGGCTCAGCGCGAGGAACCGACCGCCGACGAGCAGGTCCCGTTCGAAGCCCTCGGCTCGGATGCCTCCTTCGACCGGGTGCTCTACGACGGTGGCGAGTTCGGTACCGAGGCCCAGGCCGGCTCCGAGGCGGAGGCGGACTACCTCGGCATTCCCGGCCTGCTCGAGCCCGACCAGGTCGCGGCGCTGTTGCGCCGCCGCCAGGCCGAGCAGCAAGCCCAGCGGGCCAGGTCCGCTACGGCGTCGGACCAGGCTCCGACGTCCGAACCGAGCGAGCCTGCGGCCTACGAACAGCTGGGCGTGTTGCGTCGTGAGCTCAACGGCCTGGTGGCCGCGTGGCATCACCGCACCGGCAAGCCGCACGGCGTGATTCACACCGAGTTGCGCAAGAAGTGCGGCGGGCCGCCGGCCGCGTTGGCCACGGCCGCGGAGATCCAGGAGCGCATCGACACCATCCGAGCCTGGGCCGTGGCCCGCCGCTGACCGCCCTCGCGCGGCCGCTCTCAGTCGAGCGAGCTGATGCGTACGGCGTCGGCCTCGACCGACCCTGACGTCGACGTCCACCGACTGACCGCCACGACCGGCCCGGAACCCTGCGCCAGGGTATGGGTGCCGAGACCGACCCACCGTCCGCCGCCGCTGCGCTGGTCGACATAGACCGTCTGGTTGCCGCCGGTGGTCTTGACGATGTACGGGGTGCGTGAGTTGTTGCCCGGATCCTGGGGATACCAGGCCTCGACGCGGTAGCTCGCGGTTTCCGGGATGTCGGCACTGAACCACGCGGGATCGCTCTCGAGGACCGGCTGGGCGTGGTGGTGATTGCTGCCGTACTCGCCGGGTGCGTTGGCCGCCGTCCAGTTGGAGCTGGCGGAGAAGGCGTCACTGTCGTTGTCGATCACGACGCGAAAGGACGGGTCCTCCCCATCACCACCCCGGACGTAGTCCATGTAGAGCGCCCAGTCCCAGTTGGGGCCCGGGTCGGTGTGGGTGGCGCCAGGAGCTTCACTGTGGGCGATGATGTGGTCGCGGTCGATCGGGATGCCGTATTTGTCGCACACGTGGCGGGTCAGTGCCGCCGATGAGCGGTACATGGCCTCGGTGTACCAGGAGGCGTCGTCGACCCAGCCCTCGTGCTCGAGGCCGATGGAACGGTTGTTGGTGTTGCCGACGTGCCACGCGACGTCGGCCTCGCGCACCATCTGGGTGACCTCGCCGTCGGAGGATCTGAGGACGTAGTGCGCCGACACGTTGGAACTCGGGTTCTTGAACCACGAAATGGTGCCGGCATAAGAGCCTTGAGTGGTATGGATGACGACCCGGTCGATGGCGTAATCGGACGGTCGATTGGCGTTGCGGTAATTGCTGGAATGCGCTGCCGACCACAATGCGGGCGGGTAGTCGTCACTCATCGCCTCGAACTGCTGGCGCAGGGTCGGCACATCGGCGAACGCGCCGAGTTCGGGCTTGACGTCGCGGCCGGGGACCACGAACGACACACCACCGGTACGCATCGCGATCCCGCGCTGCAAGGCGTCGTACACCGCGTCGGCTTCCAGGCGCGCGACGGAGGGATTGGCGAAGTCGGAGTAGTGGGCTACCGGCTCGTACCACGCATCGATGCGGGCGCGATCGCTCTTCGACAGGTTCGCGCTGTCGGCATGGGCTTTGAGTAGGGCCGCCGCGCCATCGATGTTCGCATCGAGGCTGGTACGCAGCTCGCGCTCGGTGTGCCCGGTGAGTTCGGCGGCGCGCCCGAGCGTGTTGGTGGTGGGGTTGCTGACGAGGTGCATGACGCCGTAACCGCCGGCCGCGCTCGGCTCGCCGTCATGGTCGTTGATGCGGGTCACGGTGTGTGCGAGGGCCACGAGCAGATCGCGGGGCACGCCGTGACGCCGAGCCGCAGCAGTGAACGCGGCGTCGAGTCGATGGCCGAGGCCCGATGGCGAGCCGGCTGCCTGTGCGGTGGCACTGATCACAGGTGTCACGACGAGTGCGGCTCCTGCGGCGATGACTGTTCGGCGGGTGGGGTTGGTCGTCACGTTTACATCCCATCTGTCGCCCGGATACCAAGGTTGAATGGCACGTCACCGCAGAACCTACCGCTGGTTTGTCGGCTTGTCACCGGATTCAAAGAGAATGTCCGGTTAATGCGGTCAACGGCCGGGAATTGTGTGGCTGAGGTGACGATAGCCGGAGCCGGTGCGCGCCGGGTCTGCTCGCCCACGATGTATCGATACGCGAAGTTTCTGCTCGAGTGAACTTCGCCGGAAGTTCACTGCACGAGCGGCTGGATCCGGGAAGATCCCGGCACTCATGGTGACCGCAGCGGCTTGTTCACAACGAGCAGTCGCGAACGAGCGGAGGGCAACCATGACGACAACGATCGACCGGCCGACCGGCTCAGGCTCGCCGGAACGCCGAATCGCCGACGAGTCCGCCGAGTTGGCGCGGCACTGGGCCTCCGACCCGCGGTGGTCCGGCGTCAGCCGTTCCTACAGCGCCGAAGACGTCGTGCGCCTGCGCGGATCGGTGCGCGAAGAGCACACGCTGGCCCGCCGGGGCGCCGAACGGTTGTGGGAACTGCTGCACACCGAGGACTACGTCGCCGCGCTCGGCGCGGTCACCGGAAACCAGGCCGTCCAGATGGTGCGGGCGGGGTTGAAGGCCATCTACCTGTCCGGTTGGCAGGTCGCCGCCGACGGCAACACCGCGGGGCAGACCTACCCGGACCAGAGCCTCTATCCGGTCAACTCCGTGCCCACCATGGTGCGGCGGATCAACAACGCGCTGCTGCGGGCCGACGAGATCACTTTTGCCGAGGGCGACGGGACGGGCATCGACTGGCTGGCGCCCATCGTCGCCGACGCCGAGGCCGGCTTCGGCGGGCCGCTCAATGCGTTCGAACTGGCCAAGGCGATGATCGCGGCCGGTGCGGCCGGCGTGCACTTCGAGGACCAATTGGCCTCGGAGAAGAAGTGCGGGCACCTCGGCGGAAAAGTGCTCGTGCCGACCTCGCACCACGTCCGGACGCTCAACGCCGCACGCCTGGCCGCTGACGTCGCGGGTGTGCCGACCATCGTCGTCGCCCGCACCGACGCCTTGGCCGCCACGCTGATCACCAGTGACATCGACCCGATCGACCAGCCGTTCCTCACCGGCGAACGAACAGCCGACGGGTTCCACCGGGTCACCAACGGCGTGGGGCCGGTCATCGCGCGAGCACTGGCCTACGCGCCGTATGCCGACCTGCTGTGGGTGGAGACCGGCACACCGGACCTCGACCTGGCACGTCAGGTCGCCGAAACCGTGCACGAGCGGTACCCCGACACCATGCTCGCCTACAACTGCTCACCGTCGTTCAACTGGAAGTCACACCTCGACGACGACGTGATCGCCCGGTTCCAGCGCGAGCTCGCCGCCATGGGCTACCGGTTCCAGTTCATCACCCTGGCCGGGTTCCACCAGCTCAACCACGGCATGTTCGAACTGGCCCGCGGCTACGCGGCAACCGGCATGAGCGCCTACGTCGACCTGCAGCAACGCGAGTTCGCCGCGGAGGCATACGGCTACACCGCGACTCGGCACCAACGTGAAGTGGGCACCGGTTACTTCGACCTCGTGGCCACGGCCTTGAACCCGGACGGCGACACCCTGGCGCTGCGCGGGTCGACCGAGGAGCAGCAGTTCGGGTGAGCGGGCTCGGGCTTCACAGCTTGCGCATCGTCCACGCGTCCTGAGCTGCTCGGGTGACGGCGTCGAGGTCCTGGCCCGTGGCGGCCAGGACCGCGGCGGCGACCGCTCCTTCGGTGAACGGAGCGTCGGCCAGCTGGACCCGGGGCGCGTCGTCCTCGTCTTCAAGCTCGCCGAGCAGGGTCTTCGCGGTCAGAACCGAACTGCCCATGTCCATCAGGACGCAGACGCCGTCGCCGCTGTCGGCGGTGGCGATGGCAGCGCGGATCAGCTCGATGCTGGTGCCGAACTCGCCGTCGTCGGTGCCGCCGGCCGGGGCGATGGTGACGCCGGAACCGGCGAGCGAGCCGGCCATCTCCGCCGTGGCGCCGGCCAGCGCAGGACTGTGTGAGACCAGCACGATACCGACGCTCACGCGGTCACCTCGGCCAGCGCACGCAGGATGATCGCGGTCGAGGCCGCACCCGGGTCTTCGTGCCCGATGCTGCGTTCGCCGAGGTAACTCGCCCGGCCCTTGCGCGCCTGCAACGGGACGGTGGCCGCCACCCCGGCCTCGGCGGCCTCGGCGGCAGCGCGGGCGGCCTGGGCCAGACCGTCGGGCGCGGCCTCCCGGAATGCGGCCACGGCGGGCGCGAGGGCGTCGATCATGGTCTTGTCGCCCTCGGCCGCGCCGCCGAGTTCCTGGATGCCGGTCTGCATCGCGTGCAGCGCCTCGCCGAGTTGGGCGGCGTCGGCATCGGTTTCGTCACCCAGCGCCTTGCCTGCCTTGCGCAGGCCGCTGCCGTACAACGGCCCGGACGCGCCGCCGGTCTTGGCGACGAGTCCTCGCCCGGCCGCCACGAGGACGCCACCGGGGGTGTCCGGCGCCTTGTCGGTCAGCGACGAGACCGCCGCGGCGAGCCCCCGAGCGAGGTTGGCCCCGTGGTCGCCGTCGCCGATCGCGGCATCCAGCGCGGTGAGCCGCGCCTCCGCGGCGCGGACTTCGTCGGCGCATCGAATGATCCAGGCCGTGGCCGTTGCGGTGTCGAAGGCCATGTCAGCGGCCCCAGCGCAGCGCAGGCGTCTGGACCGGCGCGTCCCAGAGCCGGACCAGCTCGTCGGTCAACGAGGTCACGGTGACCGAGAAGCCTGCCTGGTCGAGACTGGTGATGTAGTTGCCGACGAGATTGCGCACGATCCGGGCGCCATGGCCCTCGATCCAGGCCGCGGCCTCAGCGAAGGCGCCGTAGAGCTCGATCAGCGGGGTGCCGCCTTGTCCGTTGAGCAGAACCAGGACGTCGCCGCTGACCGGCATGTCGGCGTGAATCGCCTCGAGGGCGTAGGCGACGAGGTCGCGCACGGGCGCCATCTGGCCGCGTTCGCGGCCTGGCTCGCCATGAATACCGACGCCGAGTTCGACCTCGTTCTCGCCCAGTTCGAAGCCCGGCTTGCCGGCTGCGGGCACCGTGCCGGCGTGCAGCGCGATACCGAAGGAGCGGGAGCGTTCGTTGACCTCGGTGGCCACGCGGGCCACGGTGGCGAGATCGGCACCCTCTTCGGCTGCTGCCCCGGCGATCTTCTCCGCCACCACCGTCGCTCCGGTGCCGCGACGGCCCGCGGTGAAGGTGGAGTCCTCGACAGCTGCGTCGTCGTTGAGTACGACGGACGAGACCTCGATGTCGTCGTCCTCGGCCAGCTCGGCGGCCATCCGGAAGTTCAGCACGTCGCCGGTGTAGTTCTTCACGATGTGCACGACGCCGGCGCCGCCGTTGGCCGCCTTCGTCGCGGCGAGGATCTGATCGGGGACAGGGGAGGTGTACACCTCCCCCGGCGCGGCGGCATCGAGCATGCCGTAGCCGACGTATCCGCCGTGCAGCGGCTCGTGGCCGGACCCGCCGCCGGAGACGAGCCCGACCTTGCCCTGGCGCGGCCCGTCCGCGCGCGCGATGACCCGGTTCTCGACGTCGACGTTGAGCGACGGATGCGCCGCGGCCATGCCGCGCAGCGCGTCGGTGATCACGGAATCGGGGGAGTTGATCAGCTTCTTCATCGATGGCTCCAACCTTCCCGAAGGCGGATGAGACTTCGCCGAGAGACCGTGCCCCCGGTTTGATTGCCACAGTACGCGGCTCGACCGCTGTGCGGCAGAGCAAAACGGCACTGACCACGGTCATGAGTCATTCGGTGACCCGGACTGCGTCGGCGTGGAGCGGCACCGGCTGTGTGCCGCGGCACTTAAGGTTGTGCCGTGGCGGAGATCTCGCAGACTCTGGATCGTGGGCTTCGCTTGCTCGAGGTGCTGGCGGACGCCGCCGGTGGACTGACGGTGGCTGAGGCCTCCGCCATGCTCGGCGTCAATCGCACCATCGTCTACCGGCTGTTGGCCACGCTCGAGCTGCACGGGCTGGTACGCCGGTCGGCTGCTGGGCGATTCTCCGTGGGCTTCGGCGTGTTGTCCCTGGCCGGCAGCGTCTACCCGATCCTTCGCCATGTCGCCCAGCCGGTGTTGCGCTCGCTGGCGGAGTCGGTGGGCGCCACGGCTCACCTGACCATCGCCGACGGCGCCGAAGCGCTCGCCGTCGCCGTCGTCGAGCCCACCCGGACCAACTACCACGTCGCGTACCGAGTCGGCTCGCGACATCCGCTCGGGCGCGGGGCGGCGGGTCGCGCGATCATGGCGGGCCGAGACGGTGATCCGCGCTACACCGCGTCCAGCGGCGAGCTGGAGCCGGGAGCGCAAGGGGTCGCCGCGCCGTTGGTGGGCGCGGGGGTGGAGGCCAGCATCGGTGTCGTCGCGCTGGGTGAGCTCGACGCCTCGGTCGTCGGGCCGCAGGTGGTCAGTGCCGCCGAGGAGTTGACCCTGCGGCTGTCCTGAGCTGACGCGTCAGCCGACGGTGACCTCGACTTCGTTGGACACGACGGAATCGTCGTCGGTGCGTACCACCCGGAACGAGTTGACGCCTTCGCGGCCGGTGATGACCCAGGTCCGGAAACTGCCGCCGGCGTCGGTGGTGAGCGGGGTGCTGAGGTCGAATTCGCTCCATTCGCCGCCGTCGACGCTGCGTTCGAGTCGCAGCTGGACCCCCTCTTCGGCGGGCTCGATGGCACCGGTGAGGTCGAACCGCTCGTTCGCCGCCACCGATTCCTTCGCCGCGGTCAAGTTCAACCCGCTGTCGGTCGGCGATGGCGACGGCGAGTCGGCGGTCGGGTCGCCGGTGGGGGCGTTGGTGTCGTCGGTCGCGGCGGGTGTTTCGTCGGAGGCTGCTTCAGCGCCGGATCCGCCGGACTGGGTGCCCACGTACGCACCACCGACGAAGCCGACGATCGCGGCGGTGATGAGGCTGGCGGCGAGTGCACCGCCCGAGGCTCGACTGGACATCACCCTCATTCAACCCCGGGCACCGGGGGGTCGTGCAAATCGATGGCCTGCGACGCAGCCCTGTGACCAGCTGTGATGTCCGGTGTGAAGGCCAGGACCTCAGCCGATGGTGACCTCGATTGGATCGGACACGACGGACTCGTCGTCGCTGCGCACTACCCGCAGGGCGTTGACGCCTTCGCGCTGCGAGCACGCGAATCCGCCGAACTCGCCGTTCTCGTTCGTCGTCCAGGGTCCGATGCTGGGGAACTGCTCCCAGTCGCCGCCCTCGACGCTGCGTTGCAACTGCACCTTCACCTTCGCGACGGGCGGGTTCAGCGCGCCGTGCACGTTCACGCAGTCGCCGGGCGTGACCTCGGCCTGCGCGGGGTCGTCCAGGGCCAGTGTCAGCCCGGCGTCGCTGGAGGCGTCGTCCGTCGGCTCCGTGCCACCCGCGTCGCCGCCGTCGCCGTCGGCCTGGTCGTCGTCCGGGGCAGCCGAGCCGTTTTCGCCGGCCGAGTCGTTCGAGCCGGACGAGGCGTTACCGGTCTGGGTGCCGATGTAAGCACCGCCGGCGAAGCCGATGATGGCGGCGGTGATGAGGCATGCGGCAAGCGCGCCGCCGGAGGCTCGACTGGACATCGACACATATTCAACCTTGACACATCGCCGACGGCGGCCATCCGCTCACTTCGATGTCGTTTCGTGACCTGCAGTGATGCTTCAGGTGCCGGATCATCGGCCGGATCGCGGCAGGCCCGGATGTGCCGCGCCGGCAGCCTGGGTACGGTTCTGTCGACACGGCAGGCAGGAAGGACCACGATGGACAACGCATCGGAGCAGATGGCCGACGTCCTCGTCGTCGGGGCGGGCCCGACTGGCCTGCTGCTGGCCGGCGACCTCGCCGCGGCCGGGGTGTCGTGCACGGTTCTCGAGCGGCGCCACGGTGAGTCGAACCTGACGCGCGCGTTCGCCGTGCACGCCCGGACGCTGGAGCTACTCGATGCCCGGTCGGTGGCCGACCGCCTGGTGGCCTCCGGCCAGCGCGTCTCGTCGGTGAACCTGTTCGGCAACATCGACGTGGACCTGTCGCAACTGCCGACCAGGTTCCCGTTCGTGCTGGTGACGCCGCAGTACACCACCGAGTCCGTGTTGAAGCAGCGCGCTGTCGAGGCCGGAGCGTCCATCATCGAAGGTGCCGAAGTCACCGATGTGCGCTCCGGCGCGGACGGCGTCGACGTCGACTACCGGGGCCCGGATGGCCAGACGGCGACAGCCCGCGCGAGCTACGTGGTGGGTGCGGACGGCGTGCACAGCACCGTGCGTCAGTCGCTCGGCCTGCCCTTCGACGGCGAGCCGGCCGTCGAGTCGGTGATGCTGGCCGACGTCCGGCTCAGCGATCCACCCAGCGACGTGCTCACCGTCGGTTCCGGCGAGGACGGCTTCGCGTTGGTCGTGCCGTTTGGCGACGGGTGGTATCGGGTCATCGCGTGGGACCGGCACCGGCAGCGTCCGTCCGACGATCCGGTCGAGCTCAGCGAAGTGCGCGATGTGACCAGTCGAGTGCTCGGAACCGACCACGGCATGCACGACGCGCGCTGGCTGTCCCGATTCCACAGTGACGAGCGCATGGTTCCGCAGTACCGAGTCGGGCGGGTCTTCCTCGCCGGCGACGCCGCACACGTCCACTCGCCGGCCGGGGGGCAAGGCATGAACATCGGCCTGCAGGATGCCGCCAACTTGAGCTGGAAGCTCGTGGCGGCGCTGCGCGGCTGGGCCCCGCCCGGCCTGCTGGACACGTATCACGATGAGCGCCACCCGGTCGGGCAGAGCGTCGTGCAGGGCAGCGGCACCCTGCTGCGGATGGTACTGCTGGATTCGGCGCCGCTGCGGACGGTACGCAACGTGGCTGGTGCCGCTGCGGTGCGGATCGGGCCAATCGTGCGCAAGGCCGGCGAGTTCGTCTCGGGACTGGCCATCGCCTACCCCAGCCCGCGGGGCGAGCACTCGTTGGTGGGCACCCGGGTTCCCGACGTGACGCTGATCGGCGAGCACGGACCCGAACGGCTCTACGAGCGGCTGCGCAGTGGGATGTTCGTATTGCTCACGGGGCAGGACCATCACGGCCTCATCAAGCCCTGGGCCGACCGCGTCGACGTCGTGACCACGGTGGACCGCTCCCAGGGGCTGACCTTGGTCCGGCCCGACGGCTACGTCGCCTGGGCCACGGACACCAAGGCGTCGATCCGTCGCGACGCCGAGCTTCGCTCGGCGCTGATCGCGTGGTGCGGCGAGCCCGCCTGAGCGCCGCTGACCGGCGTGGCTGGGCGGCAGGTCGTGGCTGGGCGGCAGGAGTTCTTGCGCCTTTGTGACCTGCGCAAACGTCCGCCCCTGCGGTGCGGCCGCTCGACACCACCATGCGTCTCTCAACATCAACAGGCTTGTAGCCCTGTTCCTGCTGCAATTCGGCTCGTGGTGTACACGATCGACTCATGATCGTCCGGGCCGGTAGAGCAGCCAGGGCCGAAGATCTTTCGGCCTGGACCTGTGTCGTGTGATCACCTGCGGTCTTCGCTGAGGGGCATCCTGCTCAACCGACTTCGATGGCCTGCCGTTCGCCGATCCGGACGTGCACGGTCGAGGTCAAATGGCCCGACGTCCAACTCCCCAGAGGCCCCGGTCGACGCTGACCACTCCGCGAATGAGTTGTTTGCGCGAGGTGACCTGCGCAACCGTCCGCAACAGTGGTCGTGGCCACTAGACGTCCGACGACGTCGACCGGGCCACTGCGGCGTCGACGAGTGGAAGGACCCGCGGGCCGATGACGGTCGTGAGCGCGATGAGCGTGCTCATGCGCACGATGTCGGCGTCACCGACCAGTTCGTCGATCACCCGCTGCAGGTCGTCGTTGTCGCGGGCGACGATGCGGCACAGCAGGTCGCCCTGCCCGGTGATCGTGTGCACTTCGAGCACCTCGGGAATCCGGCTCAGGTGTGCGGCGACGGACTCGCGTGCGCCTTGGCGGATGTCGAGTGAGGCGAACGCGGTGACGCGGTATCCCAGCGCGGCCGGGTCGACCGTGGGCGAGGTGCTGCGGATCACCCCGCTCGAGCGCAGCTTGTCCAGGCGAGCCTGCACCGTCCCGCGCGCGACGCCGAGCCGGCGGGACGCCTCGAGGACGCCGATCCGGGGATCGTCGGTGAACAGCCGGATGATCCGGGCGTCGAGATCGTCGATCATCGCCGTCGTGCTCCTTCGTGGCAGCGGCATTGGCTGGACATGTTGACTAGTGGCAACCCGCCTGAGCTGTCCAGACAGTACAGCATGTTCAGCTGATCCATGCACACTTGCCCAATCCAGGGTGGGCGGGCAGAGTCCGTGACATCAAGCGTCGGTTCGTCCCTGGAGGCCGCTCATGACCACCACAGATTCCGCTCGCACTCTCACCCCCGAAGAACGCGACGCCGAGCTCGACCTCGAGCAGCTCAAGCAACTCGTGGGGCTGGTGGAGTACGACGAGAGCAAGGATCCCTTCCCGGTCGTCGCCATGGACGCCGTCGTGTTCATCGTGGGCAACGCCACGCAGGCGGCGCACTTCTACCAGTCCGCGTTCGGCATGGACCTCGTGGCCTACTCCGGCCCGGAGACCGGCGTTCGTGACCACAAGGCGTACGTCCTGCGCAGTGGCTCGGCGAGGTTCGTGCTCAAGGGCGGTGTGGCGCCGGACAGCGACCTGCTCGACCACCACCGCCGCCACGGTGACGGCGTCATCGACCTGGCACTGGAGGTGCGCGACGTCGACGCCTGCATCGAGCACGCGCGGGCCCAGGGCGCCACGATCCTCGAGGAGCCGCATGATCAGTCCGACGAGCACGGCACTGTGCGCTCGGCGGCCATCGCGACCTATGGCGAAACTCGCCACACCCTGATCGACCGGTCGCGTTACTCCGGGCCGTACCTGCCCGGCTACGTCCCCAAGACCTCCACGTTCGTCAAGCGCGAGGGTGCGCCGAAGCGGCTGTTCCAGGCTGTGGACCACTGCGTCGGCAACGTCGAACTGGGCAAGATGGACTACTGGGTCGACTGGTACCGCAAGGTCATGGGGTTCATGAACATGGCCGAGTTCGTCGGCGACGACATCGCCACCGAGTACTCCGCGCTGATGTCCAAGGTGGTGGCGAATGGCAACCACCGGGTGAAGTTCCCGCTGAACGAGCCGGCCGTCGGCAAGAAGAAGTCGCAGATCGACGAGTACCTGGAGTTCTACGGCGAGGCCGGGTGTCAGCACATCGCCCTGGCCACCAACGACATCCTGCGAACGGTGGACGCGATGCGCGCCGAGGGCGTGGAGTTCCTCGCCACCCCGGACGCCTACTACGACGACCCTGAGCTGCGCGAACGCATCGGTACGGTGCGGGTGCCGGTCGAGGAGCTGAAGAAGCGCGGCATCCTCGTCGACCGCGACGAGGACGGCTACTTGCTGCAGATCTTCACCAAGCCGATCGGGGACCGCCCCACCGTGTTCTACGAGCTCATCGAGCGGCACGGGTCCCTGGGCTTCGGCAAGGGCAACTTCAAGGCGCTGTTCGAGTCGATCGAGCGCGAACAGGAACGGCGCGGCAACCTGTAGGCGAGGCGTACGCGAGCGGAACCACCGGAGCATCGGCACTTTCGGTAAAAAGTGGACACCGAAAGTGCCGATGATCATGTGGCGTGCCCTAGGGTGCGGTACATCCGAGAACCGGTACATCCGAGAACCGGACGGGGGCGCCGATATGTCTGCGAAGTTCGCCTGGGTCACCGCTGCGGCCACAGCCATGATCGTCAGCGCCGGAGTCGCCGCCTCGGCAGCCCCGGGCGATCCCGGGTCGCCGCGATTCGGTCCGGGTGCGCCCGGCGCCGGCGACCCGTACTTCCCGCTGGCCGGCAACGGCGGCTACGACGTCACCCACTACGACCTCGAGATCGACTACCAGCCGCCCGGGCCGGCGCCGGCGCCGCTCGAAGGGACGATGCAGGCCACGGCCACGCTGTCGATCACGCCGACGCAGAACCTCGACCAGTTCAACCTCGACCTGCGTGACCTCGACGTCGAGTCTGTCGTCGTCCGGGGGCGCCCGGCGCGCTTCACCCACGACGACGGCGAGCTGGTGGTCACGCCACGGCCGAAGATGCACGCCGGGCGTCCGGTTCGCGTCGAGGTCACCTACGGCGGCACCACCGGGCGGCCCACCGACATCGAGGGCGCCCTGTACGGCTGGGTCACCACCCGCGACGGGGCGATGGTGGTCAACGAACCCGACGGCGCGTCCACGTGGTACCCGGTCAGCGACCACCCGACGGACAAGGCGACCTACGACTTCGACATCACCGTACCCGAGGGCCTGGTCGCGGTGGCCAATGGCGACCTGGTGGACTCGCGGACGAGCAACGGCCGGACCACATGGTCGTGGTCGTCGCGCGACCCGATGGCCAGCTATCTGTCGACGGCCTCGGTCGGCAACTACGAGCTGCGCACGTCGAAGACGCCGGACGGGCTGCCGCTGATCGACGCCATCGACCGCGATCTGGCGCCCGACGCCAGCGCCGGGCTGGCCCAGACCGCGGAGATGATCGCGTTCTTCGAGGGCGAGTTCGGGCCGTACCCGTTCGACTCGTTCGGGGCGATCGTCGACGACGACAGCGTCGGCTACGCGCTGGAGACTCAGACGCGCCCGATCTACTCGCGGCGGGCTAGCGAGGGCACGGTGGCCCACGAGCTCGCGCACCAGTGGATGGGCAATTCCGTCAGCCCGCAGCGGTGGCGTCACATCTGGCTGAACGAGGGATGGGCGACGTACGCGAGCTGGATCTGGGCCGAGCACGACGGCGGCACCACGGCGCGCGAGCAGTTCGAGGACGTCATGGCGATCCCGGCCGATGACGAGTTCTGGCAGACGATCGTCGCCGACCCGGGTGCGACCGGGCTGTTCGCCGGCGCCGTCTACGATCGCGGCGCCGCGACCCTGTACGCGCTGCGCCAAGAGATCGGTGACGCGGCGTTCGGCGAGCTGTCCCGCGCGTGGTCGCAGCGCTTCGCCGACTCGACCGCGACCACGGATGACTTCCAGGAGCTGGCCGAGGAGATCTCCGGGCGCGATCTGGCCGCGTTCTTCGACGCGTGGGTCCGCACCCCCGCCAAACCCACCCCCTGATGGTGAATGATCATGTTCACTTGGCAATTCCCTGCCGCACCACCCATACACGCCTGGTGATGCGACACAACGCCTGGTGGTGTCCAAGCGCCGAGCCCTGAGCGTGGCCGTCCCGGCGCGCGAGCGCTACTCGACCAGCTCCGTGGCCCACGCGGTCACACTGAGCTCGCCGGCACTGCCGAGGTCGGCGTCGAGCGGGAAGGTCTGCTGCGGCTCCCCGGGCATCGTCGTCACGACGACGTAGGCGCCTCGGTCGATGGCATCGGGGTCGGTGACCGTCGCCGACCACGAGATGACTGACAGCACCTGTTCTCCAGGCGCTATGGACACCGGGGCCGGACCCGGGTCGATCGCCATGTACGACGAGTCGTGCTCGGTACGAACGCCGAGGTCCTGCCCGTCGGCGTCGAGGATGCGCACCTCGGGATACCCGTCGACGGTCACGGCCTGCTCACCGTCGTTGGTGAGGGTGACGACCGAGGCGCGGTGACCGAGCGCCGCCTCAACCGGTCCGACCTGCACAGTCAGTCCGAACGGCGACGTGACCGGCTCGGGTGGGGTGAAGTTGGGCTCCAGTGTGGGCGCCAGTGTGGGCGGCGGGGGAGTGGCGGGAGCGCTCGTCTCGTCGGCCGGGCCGACAGCGACGGCGCTGGGCTGCGCCGAGTCGTCGCTCGCGCAACCCCCGACGGCCCCGAGCGTGACGAGCGCGATGCCGGCCAGGCCGAGAAGCCGCAGCCGGGACGAGCCATGAACCGGGGCCTTCGCTGTTCCCTTCGACCGCGCTCTCACCGGCCGTTCCCCCGAAGTACTCACCAGGTGGATGCTAGCCAACCCTGGTCCAGGCCCGGCGGCTGGGAGGTTGACACGGCATCGACGCTGACCGCTATCATCGGCCTATGCCGATGAATCGACTGGGTGCGGACCGCTCTGCCGTACTCTTGTTCCACAGCCTCGCCGACCCTGCGCGCCTGGCTGTGCTGCGGCTACTCGCCGACGGCGAGCGGAAGGTGGTCGATCTGACCGCCGAGCTGGGACTGGCTCAGTCGACCGTGTCCGGCCACCTCGCGTGCCTGCGCTCGGCCGGGCTCGTCGAGGCGCATCCGCACGGCCGCTCCACGTACTACGCGCTGGCCAGGCCCGAGGTGTGGCAGCTCTTGGTGGCGGCAGAACACCTGCTCGACGCCGCAGGCTCGACGGTCGAGCTGTGCCCGGAACACCACCGGCCGGCGGGCATGACCTGCGGTTCGTCGATCCATGGCTGTCTAGCGCACGCCGAGCGGGTGCGTGAGCCGCACGAGCATCCGGGCGTCCGGCCCGGCGTGACAGCCGTGCCGGCCCATCCAGGACGGCGTTGACGAGCGTGGGTCACACACACGGGCTCCACGGCGGTATGGCGGTCACCGCCGCGCAGGGCTACCGCCGCCGCATGGTCGCCGTTCTGGTGATCATTGCGGTCATCCTCGCCGTCGAAGTCGTCGGCGCCGTCGTGTCGGGTTCGCTGGCGCTGTTCGCCGACGCCGGGCACATGCTCGCCGACGGTTTCGGCGTCGCCCTGGCGCTGGTGGCCACGGTCATCGCCGCTCGCCCGGCCACGGATCGCACGACGTTCGGGCTGCAGCGAGCCGAGATCCTGGCCGCGCTCGTCAATGCCGTGATCGTCGCCGTCATCGGTGGTTTCGCGATCATCGGCGGCGTGCGACGGCTGTTCGACCCGGTTCCTGTCGACAGCGATTTCATGCTGCTCGCCGCCGTCGTCGGTTTGTTGGGCAACGTCGTCGCGCTGTTCCTGCTGCGCAGCGGGCGGAACGTGAGCCTCAACGTCCGTGGCGCCTACCTCGAGGTACTCGGCGACACGCTGGGCTCGGTCGCGGTCGTGGGTGCAGCGATCGTGATCATGAAAACGGGCTTTCTGCGTGCTGACGCTCTTGCGTCGATCCTGATCGGGTTCATGATCGTGCCGCGGGCGTGGATGCTGCTGCGCGACGTCGTCAACGTGCTGCTCGAAGCGACGCCGCGCGGCGTCGATCTCGAAGACGTCCGTCGCCATCTGCTCGAGGCGCCCGGTGTGGTCGACGTGCACGACTTGCATGCCTGGACCATCACCAGCGGTGTTCCGGTCCTGTCGGCGCACATCGTCGTCGCCGCGGACGTCGCTGCCGACTGCGGGCAGGGCTCCGTCCTCGACGGCCTGCATGAATGTATTGCCGGCCATTTCGACATCGAGCACAGCACGTTCCAGCTCGAGCCTGAGGGGCACGTCGAGCACGAGCACGCCTCGCACGCCTGACGTCGTCGCCGCAGGGACGTCGAGGCGAATCGGCCGAGTTCGCTGCCGGTCAGCCGGCGCCGGTTCTACAGTGTGTCGGCGACCAAGAACCGACCGGCCGAACGAGGCGGACCATGACCAGTACGACGTCACCTCGACCGTTCAACGCGGGCCTGACTCGCGCAGACAACGACCCGCACCGGTCCGAAGTCGGGCCGATCGAGCTGTTCTTCGACCTCGTCTACGTGTTCGCGATCATCCAGATCTCGCACACTCTGCTCGCTGATCCGACCTGGTCGGGCGCGGCCGAGGTGGCGGTGCTCTTCCTGGCCGTGTGGTGGGCCTGGAACTACACCGCGTGGGCGATGAACTGGCTCGATCCGCGCAACGGCTGGGTGCGCCTGTTGAACGCGGTGCTGATGCTGGCGGGCCTGGGTATGGCGTTGGGCCTGCCACATGCCTTCGACGACGACGCCCTGCTGTTCGCGGGGTGTTACGTCACCGCTCAGCTCATCCGGGCGATGTTCATGGTGTACGCGGGCAAGGGCACCTGGATGCGGCGCAACTATCTGCATCTGCTCATCTGGAGCGCCGCCGGCGGGGCGATCTGGCTCGCCGGGGCCGTGGCGCCGTCCGACGTCCGGCTGTGGATCTGGATCGTCGCGGTCGCCGTGGACTACCTGGCGCCTCGTGTGGACTTCCGGGTGCCCGGCCTGGGGTCGACGCCGATGGGCTCGTGGCCCGTCGACGCCGAGCACCTGGCCGAGCGGAACCGGCTGGTGTTCATCATCGCCTTGGGCGAATCGATCCTCGTGATGGGTTTCGCGCTGTCCGGCATGGAGACGGTGCCGGCCAGCGCCGTAGTGGTGACGGTGCTGGGTTTCGCCGGGCTCGTCGTGCAGTGGTGGAACTATTTCGCGATCGCCGGCCCGGACGCCGACCACACCGGCGAACGCGGCGAAACACGCATCCTGCGCTCAGCGTTCGCTTATGCGCACGCGATCATGGTGGCGGGCGCGATCGTGGTCGCCGTGTCGATCGAACTGCGCATCACGCACGACCACCTCGACTCGCTGATGATCCTCACCACCGTCGGCGGCCCGTTGATCTACCTCGTCGGCAACGTCCTCTACCTGCGTTCGCGCACCGGGAACGTGGCCAAGTCGCGCTACCTGGCCGCCGTCCTGTTGGTGCTCGTCGCGCTGGGCGCTTATGCCGGCCGCGACGTGTTCGCGCCCCTCGTGCTCGGCGTGTCGACCGTGCTCATCATGGTGGGCCTGGCCATCTACACCCAGCGGATGAGCGGGCGCACCGCGTCAGTGCCGTGACGGTGCCGGCACGATGGTGCCGGTGACCGCGCCGAGCTTGAGCCGGGTGCCGTTCGGTCCCGGCGCCTCGGCGCGGATGGTCACGGTGTCGCCGTCCTCGAGGAACGCGCGGGTACTGCCGTCGTCGAGGGTCACCGGCTCGGTGCCGTTCCACGTCAGCTCGATGAACGAGCCGCGCTGATCGACGCCCGGCCCGCTGACCGTGCCCGAGGCGTACAGGTCGCCGGTGCGCACCGACGCCCCGTTCGCCGTGAGGTGGGCCAGTTGCTGCGCCGGGGTCCAATACATGTCGGCGAACGCGGGCCGCGACACCACCGTGCCGTTCCACTCCACCTCCAGGCGCAGGTCCAGGCCCCACGGCTCGGCGTCGCGCAGATACGCAGCGGGTGCGGGGTCACGCGTCGGTGGGTCGATCCGGGCGTGTTCCAGCGCCGCGAGCGGCACCACCCAGGGCGACAGCGACGTGGCGAACGATTTGCCGAGAAACGGGCCGAGCGGCATCGCCTCGAACTTCTGGATGTCCCGCGCCGACCAGTCGTTGACCAGCACGAGGCCGAACACGTGGTCGGTGAACTCGGCGACGGAGACAGGGCTGCCCAGCTGCGATCCCGTGCCGACGACGAACCCGACCTCCGGCTCGATGTCC
>NZ_DAHVSH010000184.1:0-21320 GCF_027324685.1 Haloactinopolyspora sp. | reverse complement strand
AGCTGCGACGACGTACTCACCGGCGGGAGGTCGCGCTGGTCGGGATGGTGCGCTCGCTCGGCATCGCCGGTGTCGAAATAGATGATCTCGCGGCCGTCGGCCAAGCGGGCAGTGGTCTTTTTCATCAGGTGGCACCGGCCGTGGAGGTGGGGGAGGTTTCGTTGGGCACAGCTTCGTTGGGCACAGCGTCGTTGGACATGGTGGCAGCTACGAGGATGAGGCGGCCGACGTACTCGGTCAGGAGGTCGCGGGCGTCGGGCGGCAGACCGTCGTCGCTGATGACGATGTCGGCTTCGTCGAGGCCGGCGATGGTGCTGAGGCCGACGGTGTCCCACTTGGTGTGATCGGCCAGCACGACCAGCCGCCGCCCCGCGGCGACGAGGGCGCGGTTGGTGTCGGCTTCGAGCATGTTCGGCGTGGTGAACCCTGCGGTGACGTCGATGCCGTGCACACCGAGGAAGACCAGGTCGAGGTGGAGCTGACGCAGTGACGAGACAGCGACCGGGCCGACCAGCGCGTCGGAGGGCGTACGGACGCCGCCGGTGAGCACGACGCTGCGCTCGACGCCGTCGTCGGGTCGCAGTGCGTCGGCGACCCGCATGGAGTTGGTGACCACGGTGAGGTCGGGGATGCGGCGGAGGTGCTGGGCCAGCGTCCAGGTGGTCGTTCCGGCCGAGACTCCGATGGCCGAGCCAGGCGGGACGAGATCGGCCGCAGCGCGCGCGATGGCGTCCTTCTCGGCCTGCTGGCGTAGCCACTTGGACTCGAAGCCGGGCTCGTCGGTGCTGGCGGTACGCCGGGACGTCGCGCCGCCGTGGACCTTGTCCAACGCCCCGCGTGCGACGAGGGTGTCGAGGTCGCGCCGGATGGTCATCTCCGAGACGCCGAACTGGGCGGCCAGCTCGCTGACCCGCGCGGAGCCGCGGCGGCGTACCTCGTCGAGGATGTGACCTCGACGCTGCGCAGCGAGCAACGAGTGTCGCCTCCTGTTCCGCGGTGGGTGCCGGTGTGTCAGTTCGACGTTCGGTGTTGTTCGTATCTGTTACTTTACGTGCGCATCATCCATCGTGTCGAGCGGAACCGTGCGGACTGGCGGAGCGAGCTGAGGCCTGAAATCATATTTAATGAACACAGCATCGTGCGAGGAGGCCAGAGCATGAGTCGGTTCGAAGGGACGGTCGCGGTCGTGACCGGCGCGGCTCGCGGGATCGGGGCGGCCAGCGCCCGCAGGCTCGCGGCCGAGGGTGCGGCGGTGCTGCTCGTCGACGTCCTGGACGACGTCGCCGGGCAGGTCGCGGACGAGATCCGGTCCAGCGGCGGGCAGGCGCGGTTCGTCCATGGCGATGTCGCCAGCGAGGCGGATTGGGCCGGCGTGCGCAAGGCGGCGCATGAACACTTCGGGCCGGTCGGCGTGGTCCACTCCAACGCCTACATCCATCGCCCCGGAGCCGCTCACGAGCTGACGCCGGAGCAGTGGAGCACCGAGATCGCCGTCAATCTGGACGGCTTGTACCTCGCCGCCCGTACCTTCGTCGACGACTTGCGGGAGCAACGCGGCGCTCTGGTCGCCACCTCCAGCGTGCACGCTCGATTCGGGCTGCCCGGGCACCCCGCCTACGCGGCGTCGAAGGGCGGTATCTGTGCCCTCGTGCGTCAGCTGGCCGTCGAGTACGGCCCGGCGGTGCGGGTGAACGCCGTGTTGCCCGGTCCGATCCTCACTGCGGCATGGTCGGACATCGACGAGGCGGAGCGATCGAACGCCGGTCAAGCCACCGCACTGCAGCGGATGGGCTCGCCGGAGGAGGTCGCCGCCGCGGTGGCGTTCCTGTGCTCGGCCGAGGCGTCGTACATCACCGGAGTGGAGCTGTACGTCGACGGCGGATGGAGCATCACGAAGGACTCACGTTAGGCATCGGCGCGTGCCCACCGGTGGACTCCCGCACCACCAACTCGTGACCGAGGACGCGTTCGTACGGCTCGTCCTGTAGCGACCCGTTCAGCCGGCCGACCAGGACGTCGACGGCGGTCGTGGCGATGCCCTGCTTGTCCGGGCGGACGGTGGTCAGCGTCGGGTTCGAGTAGCTCGCCTCCTCGATGTCGTCGAAGCCGACCACCGCGACGTCGTCGGGCACCCGGATGCCACGTAGTCGCAGCGCATGCAGGGCGCCGAGGGCGACCAGGTCGTTGAAGCAGAACAACGCGTCCGGCGCCGGGTGGTCGTCGAACAGCGTCTCGACCGCCTCGACGCCGGACTGGCGCTGCAACCGCGACGTGGGGACGGTGACTGCGGCGTCGGCGAGCCCGGCGGCGGTGAGCGCGTCGCGGTAGCCCTGGACGCGTAGCGAACCGGTGCCAGGGGCCCGCCCCCGCGACGCGCCGACGGCAGCGATGCGGCGCCGGCCCAGGTGCAGCAGGTGTTCGGTGGCTTCGCGGGCGGCCCGGACGTTGTCGATGACGACGTGGTCGACCGAGGCGGGCAACTCCTTCTCGCCCAGCAGCAGGGTCGGCGTACTGCCGGCGACGGCGGCGATGTCGGCGGGGCTCATGGCGAGCGGACTGAAGATGAGCCCGTCGATGACCTGGCGGCGCCGGCCCTCGGCGATCCGGCGTTCACGCTCTTCGAGGCCGTCGGTCTGGTCGATGAGGACGGTGAATCCGCGCTTCTCCGCGGCTTCGGTGACGTACTGCGCGAGCTCGGCGAAGTACGGCGTCGACAAGTTCGGGACCGCGAGCGCGATGATGCCGGTTCGCCCGGTGCGAAGAGTCCGGGCCGTGGTGTTCGGGACGAAGCCGAGTTCGTCGATCGCGGCCTGCACCTTGGCGCGTACCTGCGGTGAGACGTGCTCGTAGTCGTTGACGACGTTGGAGACGGTCTTCTGCGACACGCCGGCCAATCTGGCGACGTCGACCATCCGTGGACGATTCATCACACCTCTCGGAGCTTGCTGTAGATCAACGATATCCGGCCGCCGGGTCGTTTACTACGATGTGTACTTCGTAGTAGAGGCGCCGATGGAAGGACGCACGTGATCGACGACGCATACCCCCGGCCGCAGTTGGTCCGGCACCAGTGGCAGGACCTCACCGGCGAGTGGGGCTTCGGCTACGACGACGCCGACGTGGGCCGAGCGCAGCGATGGTTCGATCGAGCCGAGCCGTTCGACCGGACGATCATGGTGCCGTTCCCGCCGGAGTCGAAGCTGTCCGGTGTGCACGACCCCGCGCCGCACCCGGTGGTCTGGTACCGCAGGATCGTCGCCTTGGCGCGGCCGGCTTCGGACGAGCGGGTGCTGCTGCACTTCGGCGCCGTGGATTACGTCGCCGACGTCTGGGTGAACGGCGTGTACGTCGGCGGGCACGAAGGTGGGCACACCCCCTTCACCTTCGACGTCACCGAGGCGCTGACCGACACCGGCGACCAGGTCGTCGTCGTCCGCGCCGAGGACCACGCCGACGACGTCAGCCAGCCGCGGGGGAAGCAGGACTGGCTGGATGAGCCGCACGCCATCTGGTACCACCGCACCACCGGGATCTGGCAACCGGTCTGGGCCGAGGTGGTTCCAGCCGTGCATCTCACCGAAGTGCAGTGGACGCCGGATCTGCCGGGCAGCCAGGTGAGCCTGGAAGCGTCGCTGTCGCGGCTGCCGGAGCATCCGTGCCGACTGCGCGTGCGGTTGACGTTCGGCGACGAACTCCTGGCCGAACAGACCGTGCGGGCTACCCGGGCCGAACTGAACGTGCAGATCGCGATCCCCGCCGCCCGGCACGGCCAGCATGCGGGCCGCTTGTTGTGGTCGCCGGAACAGCCGAACCTCATCGACGCCGAGCTCGAACTGGTCGACGACGACGGAGGCGTGATCGACTCCGTCCGGTCCTATTTCGGCCTGCGCAGCGTGGGCGTGCAGGCCGGACGGTTCCTCCTGAACGGCCAGTCGTACTTCCTGCGCCTTGCCCTGGAACAGGGCTACTGGCCGCAGTCACATCTGGCCGCGCCCAGCGCCGAGGCGCTGCGCCGGGAGGCCGAGCTGGTCAAGGAGCTCGGATTCAACGGCGTGCGGGTGCACCAGAAGGTGGAGGACCCGCGGTTTCTCGCCTGGTGCGACCGCCTGGGCCTGCTGGTGTGGGACGAGATGCCCAGTGCGTACGAGTTCGCCCCGCGGGCGGTGTCACGGCTGACCCGCGAATGGCTCGACGTCGTGCGCCGGGATCGCAGCCACCCGTGCGTGGTCACGTGGGTGCCGTTCAACGAGAGCTGGGGCATCTGGCACATCGCCGAGGTCGCCGAGCAGCAGCACTACGCGACCGCTCTGTACCACCTGACCAAGGCGCTGGACGGTTCCCGGCCGGTGATCTCCAACGACGGATGGGAGCACACCGAGAGCGACATCTGGGGCGTGCACGACTACGCCGGCCGGGGCGACTCGATCCGCGAGCGCTACGACGGGCCCGAGCAGGTCGCCCGGGTGCTGCGGGACCAGCGCCCGGCCCGTCGGCAGGTCCTGTTGTCCGATCCGGTCTACCGGGGGCAGCCGGTCATGCTCACCGAGTTCGGCGGCTTGAGCTACACCCCCGACGTGGGGGAGAAGTGGCACGGCTACTCCACGGTCGAATCTCCCGAGGGCCTCGCCGATCAACTGCGTGAGCTCGTCGACGCGGTGCTGGACAACCCGGAGCTGGCAGGCTTCTGCTACACGCAGCTCACCGACACCGAGCAGGAGCGCAACGGCCTGCTCACCGAGTACCGTGAGCCGAAGATCCCGGCAGCGACGGTCCGCGACATCCTCACCCGTCCCGCTGCAGCGATCCCGGCCGAAGAGATCGACGCCAGCCGGCGAGCGGCGACCCGCGCCGCCCGCGGCTTGTGAATGATCATGTTCAGTAGGCAATTGCCAACTCCACCACCCGTGCATGCCTGGTGATGCGCCATAACGCCTAGTGGTGTCTCGTGGCGAGGGGCGCACCAGCGGGGATTGCGCCCGCCGTGTAGGGCACACCGGGGATCGGGCACACCGGAGCGGCGCTGCGGACCGCGGGGCCGCTCCGGAGCGGGGCCGGGGACACCGGGGCCGGCGACACCGGCGGACCGGGGACACCGGCGGACCGGGGGCCGGGGACACCCCTAGGCGAACTGCTGCAGCACCATGCTTGCACGGGTGGTGGTCTTGGGAATCACCAAGTGAACATGATCATTTGGGGAGGAGTCACGCGGGGGACACGACGCTGTCGACGACGGCGCGGGCCTCGTCCTGGATCTGGGCCAGGTGATCGGCCCCGCGGAAGCTTTCGGCGTAGATCTTGTAGACGTCCTCGGTGCCCGAGGGCCGCGCGGCGAACCAGCCGGACTCTGTCACGACCTTGAGCCCGCCCAGCGCGGCATCGTTGCCCGGCGCCCGGGTCAGCCGTGCCGTGATGGGCTCGCCGGCCAATTCGGTGGCCGTGACCTGGTCGGGAGTCAGCGCCCCCAGCGCTGCCTTCTGCTCCCGGGTGGCCGGCGCGTCGACGCGGGCATACGCGGGCGCACCGAACCGCTCGGTCAGCTCGCGGTACCGGGCGCTCGGCGACGACCCCGTGACGGCGATGATCTCGGCGGCGAGCAAGCACGCGATGATGCCGTCCTTGTCGGTGGTCCAGACCCGCCCGTCACGGCGCAGGAACGACGCGCCGGCGGACTCCTCGCCGCCGAAGGCGACCGAGGCGTCCAGCAGCCCCGGCACGAACCACTTGAACCCGACCGGCACCTCGACCAGCCGGCGATCCAGCGCAGCCGCCACCCGATCGATCATCGACGAGCTGACCAGCGTCTTGCCCACTGCCGCCTCGCGGGGCCAAGCGTCACGGTGCGAGAACAGGTAGTCGATGGCGACGGCGAGGTAATGGTTCGGGTTCATCAGCCCGCCGTCGGGGGTGACGATGCCGTGCCGGTCGGCGTCGGCGTCGTTACCGGTGGCGACGTCGAAGGCGGCTGCGCCGGCAGCGTCACCGCGCATCCGCTCGATCAGCGAGGCCATCGCCGACGGCGACGAGCAGTCCATCCGGATCTTGCCGTCCCAGTCCAGCGTCATGAACCGCCACGTCGGATCCACCAGCGGATTCACGACGGTGAGGTCGAGCCGGTGTCGGTCGGCGATGGCGGCCCAGTAGTCGACCGAGGCTCCGCCCAGCGGGTCCGCGCCGATCCGGACGCCCGCCGCCCGGATGGCGTCGAGGTCGACCACGGCGGGCAGGTCGTCGACGTAGCTGCCGAGGAAGTCGTACTCCGACGTCGTGTCGGCGGCCAACGCGCGCGCCAGCGGAATGCGGCGGACGCCGTCGAGGCCGGCTTCGAGGTAGCGGTTGGCCGCGTCCTGGACCGCGGCGGTGATCTGCGAGCCCGCCGGCCCGCCGTCCGGCGGGTTGTACTTGAAGCCGCCGTCGGACGGCGGATTGTGCGACGGGGTGACGACGACGCCGTCGGCGACGTGGGCCGGCGAATCGGCGTTGTGGCGCAGGATCGCGTGCGACAGCGCCGGCGTCGGGGTGTAGCGCTGGCGGCTGTCGACCAGCAGCGTCACGCCGTTCGCCGCGAAGACCTCCACGGCGGTGGCCCAAGCCGGCTCGGACAGCGCGTGCGTGTCCTTCCCGAGGAAGAGCGGACCGTCGATGCCCTGAGCGGCGCGATGGTCGCAGATGGCCTGCGACGTCGCCGCGATGTGGTCGTCGTTGAACGCCGCGGCGAACGACGAGCCGCGATGTCCGGACGTGCCGAAGGCCACTCGCTGGCCGACCTCCGACGGATCCGGATGCGTCGTGTAATACGCCGTGACCAGCCTTGCGACGTCGACCAGGTCGTCGGGGCCGGCCGGCTGTCCTGCGCGTTCGGCGTGCGTCATGTGAAGACCGTCCTTCTGCGGTGTCGGTGCTGAGGCCGCCGAGTCATAGCTGGCGGAGCAGCGCCTGCTTGGCGTCCGCGAACTCGTCGTCGGTGAGGATCCCGTCGCGGTGCAAGTCACCCAGCTCGCGCAGCCGACGCAGGATCGTGTCGTGGCCGTCGGCGTTGCTCCCGGGACCGGTGCCTTGCCCGTCGTCGGGGCCGAGGCGGACGGGCGGGCTCGCCGAAGGGGCTCCGTCGCCGACAGCCGACGGATGTGGCAACCGCGCCACCACGGCGGCGGCGACCAGCGAGACGGTGCCGCCCTCACGTCGCATCCCCCAGGTGATGCAGTTCGGGTCGTGCTTCGGGAGCAGGGCGGACGCGCCTGCGACCCGGAAGCGCAGGAAGCCGTTGGTGAAGCCGACGATCGGCACCCATTCCACCGCGGTCACGTCCTGGAGCGGGATCTGGCGGGTGCCGCTGGACTTCTTGACCGATTCAGCCCACTCGGTCCATTCGATGTTGATCATCCGGCCGTCGAAGGTCACCGTGCCGTCGCCTGCCGTGGCGGTCAGCGGCACCCCAGGATCATCGAGAACGTACTGGTCACACGCGCCTGGTGGTACCTGCTCGATGCTGAGCGCCGTACGGACCTCGTCGGCGAAGTACTCGGCGGCGCCCGCGGAGTCCTTGTCGACGGCGAGCCGGTACGGGTCGGCGTCGTCGGTCAACTTTCCACTGGTCACCTGGAGGAACGGGTCCGCCCCGTCGCGCAGCCGCAGACGCAGGCGGCCGGCCTTACGCCCCGGCTCGTAGGTGATGCCGGAGATCGCCGTCAACGGGACCACGCGCTCGCCCAGAGCCCGTCGCAACGTGTGGACCTTGCGATCGCCGCCTGGAACGATGCGCACCAGCTCACCGTCGAACGTCCAACTGCCGTCGCGCACGATGACCTCGGCCATAGCCGAATCGTAGTGATCGCAGCTGGGAACATGACAGGCCACCCGAAGCTAGGATGCTGTCGATGGGCGATATTCACGCCTCACGCCCCCGCCTTTCGGAGCGGCTATGAATCAGGGCACTGCTCTCAATTTCGGGCTGGTCTTGCTGTTCGTCCTGCTCGGTGGGTTGTTCGCGGCGACGGAGATCGCTTTGGTCTCGCTGCGCGACAGCCAACTCGCCCAGTTGGCGCAGCAAGGCAAACGCGGCGAGCGCGTCGCCGGCCTGGCCCAGAACCCGAACCGCTTCTTGTCCGCCGTGCAGATCGGGGTGACGGTGGCCGGGTTCTTCTCCGCCGCCTACGGTGCCTCGACGCTCGCCCCGGATCTGGCGCCGTTGCTCGAAAATGCCGGTCTGCCGCCAGGAGCGGCCAGCTCGGTCGCGTTCATCGGCATGACGTTGTTCATCGCGTATCTGTCGTTGGTGCTCGGTGAACTCGTCCCGAAGCGCATCGCGTTGCAGCGGGCAGCCGGTGTCTCGCTACTGGTCGCCCCGCCGCTCGATCGGTTCGCGACGCTCATGCGCCCGGCCATCTGGCTGCTGTCGAAGTCGACCGACGTCGTCGTCCGGCTACTCGGTGGCGACCCTTCGGCCAAGCGCGAGGAGATGAGCGAGCAGGAGCTGCGTGAGCTGGTCTCGGGCCATGAAAGCCTCGGTGAGGAAGAGCGCCGGATCGTCGAGGACGTCTTCTCCGTCGGCGACCGGCAGATTCGTGAGGTCATGCGCCCCCGGACGGAGGTCGACTTCCTCGACGCCGACCTGCCGGTGTTCAAGGCGGTCAAACTCGCCTCGAGCATGCCGCATTCGCGCTATCCGGTGGTCGGGTCCTCCGCCGACGACGTCGTCGGCTTCGTCCACGTCCGCGATCTGTTCGACCCGGAGATGTCCGGCCGGAGCATCCGTGTCGGCGACCTGGCCCGCGACGTCCTGGTCCTGCCCGGCACGAAGAAGGTGCTGCCGGCGATGTCGGAGATGCGCCGGGAAAGCTCGCACCTGTCGGTCGTGGTCGACGAGTACGGCGGTACGGCCGGGATCGTCACGCTCGAGGATCTGGTCGAAGAGCTCGTCGGCGACATCCGGGACGAGTACGACACCGAGGAGCGCGACGCGTCGGCGGCCATCGACGGTGTGGTGGACGTCGACGGGTTGACGAACATCGAGGACTTCGCCGATCAGGTCGGGGTGGCGCTGCCCGAAGGGCCGTACGAGACCGCGGCCGGGTTCGTCGTCGCCGAGCTGGGCCGGCTACCGGTGGTCGGCGACACGGTGGACTACAACGGCATCCGCCTCGAGGTGATGGCGGTCGAGGGCCGACGGGCGGCCCGGGTCCGGGTGCGGCCGCTGGGGCCGAGCGAACGAGGTGGTGAACCGGCCGCGCCCGCGGGGTGAGCAGCGGGCACGGCCGGCGACCGGTGTGCGGCGCAGGCCGCGTCAGGGCGTCAGGCCCACGCCTCGACGGTGTTGGAGCAGTTGCGCAGTTGCCCGGTGGACATCTTCTTCTCGCACGCGCGGAAGATGATGCGGCGGCCCTCTTCGAAGTCGTAGTTGTACGTCTTCTGGTCGCGTGAACCCTGGTTGGGGCCGCTGTCGCGGTGCTGCCAGCCGTCCGACGTCGTCGGCGACCAGTGGAAGGTTCCCTGGCCGAGCAGCGGGCCTTCGCACCAGCTGAACAGTGCCACGACGCGCCATCCGTTCGACTTGGTGTCGGTCACAGTGAGGTACTCGCCGCGCTCGTAGAATCGCACGTCGCCGCCGGACGTCCAGGCAACCTTCTGCCCACCGTCCGGGTGCGGGTACTGCCAGCATCCGAGAGAATCACCGGGCTTCAGGCCGCTGGCTGCCATCCCGGCCGGGGTGGCGGTCAGCATGAGGCCGGTGGCGGCAACTATCGCGGCAGCGGCCCGGACCAGCCGGCGCATGTTCGCCCGACGACGTGCGGGTCGCGGTATGTAATTCGCCATGGGTTTCGTTCTCCTCGGTGAATCGGTGTCTGTGGTGGCAGCATGAAGGTGGCCGCTTGCTTCGTGCTTTCCTGGTGCTGTCCGCCCACGGCGGCCGATGGAGACGAAACCGCTGCAGTGTCGGTGCGCGATGAGATGATCTCCGCGCAAGGAGGAAGGAAGGCTGTCAGAATGGGCGCCATGACCCGTCACCGCCCACGTGTGCTCTCCGGCATGCAACCGACCAACGCGTCGTTGCACCTCGGTAACTATCTGGGCGCATTGCGGCAGTGGGTCCGGCTGCAGGACGACCACGACGCGTACTACTGCGTCGTCGACCTGCACGCCATCACGTCCGGCCACGACCCCGAGCAACTGGTCCAGCGCACTCGCGTGACCGCTGCGCAGTACCTCGCCGGCGGCGTCGACCCTGACCGCAGCACGTTGTTCGTGCAGAGCCACGTCCCCGAGCATGCGCAGCTGGCCTGGGTGCTCAGCTGCATCACCGGATTCGGTGAAGCGAGCCGGATGACGCAGTTCAAGGACAAATCCGCGCGGCAAGGCTCCGACAGCACCACCGTGGGGCTGTTCACCTACCCGGTGCTGCAAGCCGCCGACATCCTGCTCTACCAGGCCGACCAGGTGCCCGTCGGCGAAGACCAGCGCCAGCACATCGAGCTGACCCGCAACTTGGCCGGCCGGTTCAACTCCCGGTTCGGCGACACGTTCGTGCTCCCGAAACCCTTCATTCCCGAGGCGACGGCGAAGATCTTCGACTTGCAGGACCCCGCGGCGAAGATGAGCAAGAGCGTCCCCGGGTCCGGGCTCATCGAATTGCTCGACGAGCCGAAGGTCATCGAGAAGCGCATCAAGAGCGCTGTCACCGACACCGGGCGTGAAGTGATCGTCGATCCCGAGAACAAGCCGGGTGTGACGAACCTGATCACCATCCTGTCCGCGTTCAGCGGCCGGTCGGTCAGCCAGATCGAGCAGGACTTCGCTGGGCGCGGCTACGGTGACTTGAAGAAGGAGGTTGCCACTGCGGTTCTCGATTCCGTGCTGCCGTTCCAGCGGCGCGTGCGCGAACTGCTCGACGACCCAGCCGAACTCGACGCGGTGCTCGCCCAGGGTGCTGCCAAGGCCCGCGCGGTAGCCGGGCCGACGCTCGAGACCGTCTACAGCCGCGTCGGATTCCTTCCCGCGCGGTGACCGCGATGCCCAAACCCGGCAGTCGGACCATCGGCCTGGCTGTACCGATTCCGGAGCCTTACGGCAGCGAACTGCAGGACTGGCGACGCTCGTTCGGTGACCCGATGGCCGATCTCATTCCGGCGCACATCACCTTGTTGCCGCCTACCGAGGTCACCGACGACGACATGCCCGCGGTGTACGACCACCTGGACAAGGTGGCCGCGACGTTCGGCACGTTCCGGGTGCACCTGCGCGGCACCGCGACCTTCCTGCCCGTCTCGCCGGTGGTCTTCGTCGCGCTGGCGCAGGGGATCTCCGCCTGCGAGCGGCTGTCGCTGGCGATCCGGACCGGACCGCTCAAGGTCGACCTGTCGTTCCCGTATCACCCGCATGTGACCGTGGCGCACCACGTGTCGGAGGAAGCCATGGACAACGCCTTCGACACACTCGCCGGTTACGACGCCGGCTTCGACGTCTCAGCGTTCAGCCTGTACGAGCACGGCGCGGACGGCTACTGGCGCCGAGAACGTGATTTCGCGCTCACCGGCAGTGACGCGGGTGTGATGACGTGATCACCTGGTTCCGTCGCCGCTGGCAGCGGCTGATGGAATGGTGGGAGCGACTACAACCGACACTGCCGGTGCGTGCGTGGCAACGCTACGGAGACCTGCGCGGCGACCGGCTCGCCGGGGCCGCCAGCTTCTACGGTTTCCTGTCGTTGTTTCCGCTCGTGCTGCTCTCGGCGGTGTTCGCCAGTTCGATCGCGGGGACGTCCGGGATTCAGACCGTGCAGGACCTCGTGGACGAGAATCTGCCTGGTTTCGGCAGCCGATCGGGGACCGGCATCGACGTCGCGAGCTTCTACGAGAACTCCGGCGCGCTGGGCGTCATCGGTGGCATCACCCTCGTGTACATCGGGCTGCGCTGGGTCGACTCGATCCGTGCGGCGGTGCGGTCGATGTGGCGCATGGAGGACAAGCCGGGCAACATCGTCACGCGGAAGTTCTTCGACCTGGTAGCGCTCGGTGGGCTCGGGCTGTTGTTGGCGATCTCGTGGGGCACCAGTGTGGTGCTGCGGCACGCCGCGCGGTGGCTGCTGGACTCGATGGGCTTCGACGGCGCCGCCGGGGCCGGGGCGATCGAGGCGATCAGCTGGGTCTTGTCCATCGGCGTCAACACGATGCTGTTCTCGTACCTCCTGGCCGGGCTGCCCCGGATCATCGTGCCGCCGCGCAACCTGTTGCTGACGGCGCTGTTCGGTGCGGTCGTTTTCGAGGTGCTGAAGACATTCCTCGTGTCCTACGTGGTCGGCCCGGCGTCGAACAGCGCCTACGCGGCCTTCGCCACCCCGCTGGCGATGATGGCGTGGATCTACCTCGTCACGCGGCTGTTGATGGTCTTGGCGGCGCTCACGGTCGAGAGCGCGATCGATCAACTCGAGGCCGAGGACCGGGAATTCGGAACACACTCCGACCGGGTCGCCGCGGCCGAAGGCGCGGCCACCGGACGTCGGCGGACGTGGGCGGCGGGGAACATCGAGCGCGTCGGCAGTGGCGGTGGTAATGCGGGTGCTGGTCGTGCCGGTGGTGCGGGTGGTGGTGTTGGCGACGGTGCCCGTGGCCCAGGCGCTGAAGGCACGGTGACCACGGCGGAGCCGTCAGCACGACAGCCGGTGGCCGTCCGGGTGGCGGCCGGAACCCTGCTCGGCATCGCCGGTGCCGGGCTGGCAATTCTCGCCGGCCGCGTCGCCCGAAGCGTCGTCGCGGCGCGCGGACCTCGCCCGTAAAGGATCGGTCTCGGTGGGTCGTTGCGGCCGGCGCCGGTCGTGAGCTCCGTGAAGGTCGGACCTGGTCGTGAAGGTCGGTCCTGGTCGTGATGGCCGGTCCTGGTCGTGATGGCCGGTCCTGGTCGTGAAGATCGTCGTGGTGGAAATTGCCGCCATAGTGCGCGTTTTTCTGCACGACGATCTTCACGACTGCCCGAGATCGGTTGTTGGTCGCACGACGATCTTCACGACCGCCCGGGATCGGCTGCTGCACGCACGACGATCTTCACGACCGCTTCACGACTGCCCGAGGCAACACTCGCGACACTGACCCTGGGCCCCCGATCAGCGGCGGGGGGCGTATCGGCCGCCGGGGCGGCGAGGCGACAGCCGGCGTACGGCGAACCCGGCACCACCGAGGACAGCGGCCGCGACGAGGCTGACCCAGACCACCTGCGGCACGCCGTCGGAGTTGCCGCCGGGCGTGCGGAGGGCCTCGCCGTAGTCGTCGAAGGGATTGCGGCCGAGGACGTCGCCGTCCTGCTCGGCTTCTCTGATCATCGCGTCGACTTCCTCGGCGGTGACCAGGTGGCCGACGGGGGTGATGTCCGGGGCGTTGAACGCCCAGTCGAACAGGGCAGCGGCGCCGGGCTCCGCTCGCCCTTCGGCGCCGAGTACGACGGCGATCAGGGTGCGGCCATCGCGTTCGGCCGCGCCGACGAACGTGTGCGCGGCCAACGTCGTATAGCCCGTCTTGAGGCCGACGGCGCCCGGGTAGGTGTCGAGCAGGCGGTTCTGGTTCTGAATCTGGAACGTCTCGCCACCTTGGCCGGGGAAGTCGTAGGTGCGGGTCGCGGCGAGCCGGGCGATATCTTCGTCGTGCAGGGCCGCGCGGCCGATCAAGGCGAGGTCGTACGCCGAGCTGAGTTGGCCTGGAGCGTCGAGGCCGTGTGGGGTCTCGGCATGGGTGTCGAAGGCGCCGAGCCGTTGCGCCTCGGCGTTCATCAGCTCGATGGTTGACTTCTGCCCGCCGGCGGCTTCCGCGACGGCGTGCGCGGCATCGTTGCCGGAGGCGAGCATCAGGCCGTGCAGCAACTGGTCGACGCTGTACTCCTGGTCAGGCATGAGCCCGACGCGGCTGCCATCGACGGAGGCGTCGGCGTCGGTGACGACGTAGGAGTCGTCGGGATCCAGCTCGGGGATCGTGGCGACGGCGGTGAGCAGTTTGATGGTGCTGGCCGGGGCCTGCCGCTGGTGCGGACTCAGCGCGGCCAGGACGTCGCCGCTGTCGACCTCGGCGACGACCCAGGACCGCGCGTCCACGGCCGGTGGCCGCGGGGCGGCGTCGTCGACCACCGGAGCGCCGATCGTGGCCATGGCCTCGCCGCCGACGATCCGCTCGACGGGGGAGTCCGGTGGCACGTCCAGCACGGTGGGTGTCGCCGTGGGTTCGCGACCGGCCGGTGACGGGGGCTCGGTCGCGGGCATCGCGTTCCAGCCCAGGAATGCCAGCGCGACCGCCGGCAGAACCCAAGCCCGGCGGCCGTGGCCAGATCCCGATGCGAGGCGCATCATCGCCGCTCATCGTAGCTAGTCACGCGACGGAATCAGTCAGGCGCGTCGTCGAACGGCAGAACGAGAGTACGCAGCAGCCCGGCGAGCACCTCGCGGTCGGGATCGTCGAGGTCGGCGAGCAGATTCCGCTCGTAGGTGAGCAGGCCTTCGAGTGCGGCGTCGACGGCTTTGCGGCCGAGTTCGGTGAGGCGCACCCGCACGGCCCGGCGGTCGTCGTCGGACCGCCGGCGGCTGACCAGTCCGCGCGCGGTCAGCTTGTCGACCCGAGCGGTCATGGTTCCGCTGGTCACCATCGTCTGCTCGAGCAGCACACCGGGCGAGAGCTCGTATGGCGCCCCGGCGCGGCGCAGCGCGGCCAAGACGTCGAATTCCCATGGCTCGAGGTCGTGCGCGGCGAAGGCGGCACGCCGAGCGCGGTCGAGGTGGCGCGCGAGGCGACTCACGCGCGAGAGGACTTCCATGGGAGCGACGTCGAGATCGGGTCGTTCGCGCCGCCACGCTTCGATTAGCCGGTCGACCTCGTCGTGGCTCATGACGTCACTGTACGTGGTAGACAAGTATCTTGAAGTCAAGATAACGTGCGAGCCGCCGGCACTCGAACCGACAGGAGCAGCCTTGATGTGGAGCCCGGAGAAGTACCTGACCTTCGCGACCGAACGGGCTCGTCCGTTCCACGACCTGATGGCGCGAGTGCCGGCGGTCGATCCCGCTGACGTCGTCGACCTCGGCTGTGGTCCCGGCACGCTGACACTGGAGCTCGCGGCTCGGTGGCCCGACGCCCGAGTCGTCGGGGTGGACTCCTCGGCCGAGATGATCAAGGCAGCACCGGGCGGCCGCGCCGAGTTCGTCCTCGCAGACCTACGCGACTGGGCACCGGCGCAACCCGTGGACGTCCTCATCAGCAACGCGACCTTGCAGTGGGTACCCGATCATCTCGACCTGCTGCCGCATCTGGCCGGACACGTCGCCCCCGGCGGCTGGTTCGCGTTCCAGGTGCCGGCCAATTTTGCTGAACCGTCGCACGTCCTGCTGCGTGAGCAGGCTGCATCGCCGCGCTGGACGTCGCGGCTGCAGGTCAGCTGGCCGAGCAGCCATGAGCCGGTCATCTACCTCCAGGCGCTGCTCGGTCTCGGCTTCGCTGCCGACGTGTGGGAAACGACGTACCTGCAGGTCCTGCCTGGTGACGACGCCGTACTCGAGTGGATGTCAGGCACGGCACTGCGCCCGGTGCTCGCCGAGCTGAGCGGCCCGGACGCCGACGAATTCCTGGAGGAATACCGAGCCGCGTTACGCACGGCCTACCCTGCCGGGCCACACGGCACGGTGCTGCCGTACCGGCGAGTGTTCGCCGTCGCCCAGAAGGAGGCACACGCATGATCGCCGGACTGCACCACGTCCAGATCGCCTGCCCGGCCGGTAGCGAACGCCTCGTCCGCGCCTTCTACAGCGGCCTGCTGGGCATGACGGAGGTCGCCAAGCCGGCCGCGCTGGCGGCACGAGGCGGTGCGTGGTTCCGGTCGGGGACCGCCGAACTGCACGTCGGCGTGGAAGAACCGTTCCGGCCGGCGACCAAGGCGCACCCCGCGTTCGTCGTCGCGGCGGCAGGCGACCTCGACGCCGTGTGTACGCGCCTGCGCGCGGCCGGCGTCGACGCCGAACCGGACCTGCTGCTCCCTGGATACCGCCGCGCCTACATCCACGACCCGTTCGGCAACCGGATCGAGCTGCTCGAACCGGTGTAGAAGCACGCCGGCCGCCATGAGCGCAGTGGTGCCAGCCCCAGTGCGGACTCGGGTGGTGGCAGGATCGCTGCACCCGGTGGTGAGGCCGAAGACTCGTGGGCATGTCGACTCACAACTCCACCGCCGACTCGCGCGCCGGTTCGCACCGGGCGGGAAGCGACTTCGCCGCCCTGGCCCGCCGTATCAACGCCGCCGGGTTGCTCGACCGCCGTCCCGGCTATTACACGCTGCGCATCGGCGCGATCGTCGCCGCCTACGCCGCCACCTGGACGGTCTTCGCCGTCCTGGGCGACACGTGGTGGCAGCTCGTCGTCGCCGTGATCCTGGCGGTCGTCTTCGCGCAGGTGGCCCTGGTGGCGCACGATCTGGCCCACCGGCAGGTCTTCCGTACCAGGCGGCCCAGCGAGATCGCCGGTCGTATCGCGGGCAATCTCGGCATCGGCATGTCCTACGGCTGGTGGATGGACAAGCACACCCGTCATCACGCCAATCCGAACCACGAGGATCTCGATCCCGACGTCGCACCGGACATCCTGGTGTGGTCCGAGCGGCAGGCCGAACAAGCCGGGCAGACCCGTGGGCTGGCCCGCCTCATCGGGCGCCGCCAGGCGTTCCTGTTCTTCCCACTGCTCACGCTGGAAGGCCTGAACCTGCATGTGTCGAGCGTGCGCGCCACGTTGAACCCGGCTACCAAGCGGCGACGGCTGGAACTGGCGCTGCTGTTGGTGCACTTCGCCGGCTATCTCGGCGCGTTGTTCGTGGTGCTACCGCCGGCCAAGGCGATCGCGTTCCTCCTGCTCAACCAGGCGGTCTTCGGCGTCTACCTCGGCTGCACGTTCGCCCCGAATCACAAGGGCATGCCGACGCTCACGGCCGAGGACGAGCTGGACTTCCTGCGTAAACAGGTGCTGACCTCACGCAACGTCACTGGCGGCGTGGTCAAGGATGTCGCGCTCGGCGGCTTGAACTACCAGATCGAGCACCATCTGTTCCCCAGCATGCCGACACCGAACCTGCGCCGGGCGAAGCCGATCGTCAAGCAGTACTGCGCTGAGCTCGGCGTGGCCTACGAAGAGACGAGCCTGCTGGAGTCGTACCGGATCGCCTTGCGCCACATGCACGAGGTCGGCGAGCCACTGCGCTCCGGCGCTCACTGAGCCATGCGTGCTGGACGGCAGTCAGTCGCTGCTGAGCTCGGGGGCGTGTTCGAGGCCCGCGAGGCCGTTCCAGGCGAGGTTCACCAGGTGCGCGGCGACCTCGGCCTTGGCCGGATGGCGGACGTCGAGCCACCACTGCCCGGTCAGCGCGACCATGCCCACCAGCATCTGGGCATACATCGGCGCATGCTCCGGCGCGAAACCCCGCGACTTGAACTCCGCAGCCAGGATGTGCTCGACCTGGCTGGCGGCGTCGGAGATGAGGCTGGCGAAACTGCCCGTCGAGTGCGCGACCGGGGAGTCGCGCACCAGGATGCGGAAGCCGTCGGTGGACGCCTCGATGTAATCCAGCAGCGCCAGCGCGGCGCGCTCGAGCACGACCCGCGGATGGGTCGCCGACCCCAACGCCGTCGTGATGCGGTTGAGCAGTTCTTCCATCTCGCGATCGACGACGACGGCGTACAACTTCTCCTTGCCGCCGAAGTGCTCGTAAACCACGGGTTTGGAGACGTTCGCCCTGGTCGCGACCTCTTCGATCGACGTGCCGTCGAAACCGCGCTCGGCGAACAGCGCGCGGCCGATGTCGAGAAGTTGGCCGCGACGCTGTGCACCGGTCATTCGGACCCGGCCGGGCGTGGCTCGGGGGCGTGGGGCGACGTCGGTCACCCGCCCATCATGCACGTTGTTGACGACTTGGTGACCACATTGGGTACTTACGGTGCGATCAACGTGGATTCGCCGCCGTAGTCGTCGACTCGTTTCGACTCGATTCGTTCGGGGCTGGGCCAGCGGACGTCCCACGCCCAGCCGAGCTTCTCCAGCGCCCAGATGATGCGGGCGGAGGAGTCGATCTGACCCTTGAGCACGCCGTGGCGTGCGCACGTCGGGTCGGCGTGGTGCAGGTTGTGCCACGACTCACCCATGGACAGGAAGGCCAGCCACCAGACGTTGCCGGACTTGTCGCGGCTCTCGAACGGGCGCTCACCGATGGCGTGGCAGATCGAGTTGATCGACCACGTGACGTGGTGCAGCAGCCCGACGCGCACGAGCGTGGCCCAGAAGAACGCCGTCGCCGCACCCATCCACGACCACGTCACCAGCCCGCCGATGATCGCCGGAGCCAGCAGCGAGACGGCCACCCACAGCGGGAAAAGCCGGCTGATCCGACGGATGTCGTTGTCCTTGATCAGGTCGGGTGCGAACTTGCGCTGGTCGGTCTGCTCGACGTCGAACATCCAGCCCATGTGGGCGAAGAACATCCCCTTGAGCAGCGCCGGGATGGTCTCGCCGTAGCGCCACGGCGAGTGCGGGTCGCCGTCCTTGTCGGCGAACTTGTGGTGGCGGCGGTGGTCGGCCACCCAGCGGATGACCGGGCCTTCGATGGCCATGCTGCCCGCGATGGCCAGCGCGATCTTCACGCCGCGGTTGGCCTTGAAGGCCCGGTGCGTGAAGTGGCGGTGGAACCCGACGGTGACACCGTGCCCGGAGATGGCGTAGAAGACCACGGCCAGCACGACGTCGAGCCAGGTCAGAAAGCCACCCATCCAGGCGACCGGAATGGCGGCGAGTAGCGCCAGGAAGGGGACGGCGATGAACACGCCGATGGTGATGCGCTCGCCGAGCGACTGCGTGTCGTCCGAGAGCGTTCCGCGCGGGAGATCGCCCTGCGTGGACGAGGATCGATCGGCCAGCTCGGACGAGGATCGAGCGCTCGTCGGCGTGTCCGTGGAAGCCATGGCCTCTCCAACAATTAGGGGTACCTTCCTTACGGCACCGTAACCTACGATGCCGTAGCCCGTATAGTCCGACTCGTCCAAAGGCTGGCGAACTCTGTCGGTGCCGCCCGGAAGAATGATCAAATGGGCGGACGGCACGTTTCTGACGATCCCGAGCTCGTGGCGCGAGTGCGCGCCATGCGCGCTTCGGGTGCCACATATGTGCAGATCAAAGCCGAGCTGGGCATTGGGGCCAGCACCATCAGCCGCATCCTCGGGGCCTACGGTCGCGGCCGCGCGAGGCCCCGGGTCGCCGACGAGGTCAAAGACCGCGCCCGCTCGCTGCGCCGCGCCGGGCGGTCGGTACCCGAGATCGCGGCAGCGCTCGCGCTGGCGAAAAGCACCGTCTGGCTGATCACCAAAGACATGGCCTGGACTCCGGGGCCGGAGGGTGCGAACCGTCGCGCAGCGGCGGTTCGGGCGTACTGGCGCGAAGAGCGCGCCAAGCGCGCTGCGGAGCGTGAACGCATGACGGCGAGCGCAGCCGCGCGGGTCGGCGCGATCTCGGACCGAGAGCTTCTGCTGGTTGGTGCAGTGGCGTACTGGGCCGAAGGGACGAAGTCGAAGCCGTGGAATCCTGAGGAGAGGCTGACGTTCACCAATAGCGATCCCGACATGTTCATCCTCTACGTGGACCGAGGGTGCTTGGGTGTCAGCGTGCGCCGCGGGTCAGTGCCCTACCGGCAGATGGCCGGGCTGTGGCGTGGCCTGATCGCCGGGGTGAACCAGCGTCGGCTGGCGCGGGCATCATGAGAGAATAGAATCCTTGATTCCGTCCCGGGTTGTGTAATGGCAGCACAGCTGGTTTTGGTCCAGTTAGTAGGGGTTCGAATCCTCTCCCGGGAGCTCAAGTTCGGCATCGACGCGATCAGCCGACCGGCCGTTGGTGGGCCGTGTCGGGGCACGGTATCGTCGAGATCGGTCCAGCCACCGAAGCCGAGGAGCACGAACGCGTGACTACGCGCCCGGCCGCCGTCGTTGTCCTCGCCGCCGGCGAGGGCACCCGGATGAGGTCTTCCATCCCCAAGGTTCTGCATGAACTGGCCGGACGGTCCCTCGTGGGCCATGCCGTCGCGGCCGCCCAAGAGCTCAAGCCGGACCATCTGTCGGTGGTCATCGGGCACGGACGCGACCTGGTCGCGGCCCACCTCGACGAGGTCGCGCCCGCGGCGAGCACGGTGGTGCAGGAAGAACAGCTCGGCACCGGGCACGCGGTCGGGGTGGCCCTGGAGCAGCTGCCCGAGCTCGACGGTGTCGTCGTCGTCACCTATGGCGACGTCCCGTTGCTGACCGGCGAGACGCTGCATGCGCTGATGGACGCGCACGTCACGCAGGGCAACGCCGTCACCGTGCTGACCGCCAAGGTCGCCGACCCCACCGGTTACGGGCGGATCGTCCGCGGCGCCGACGGCGAAGTGCACGCGATCGTCGAGCACAAGGACGCCTCCGACGACGTTCGCGCCATCACGGAGATCAACTCCGGCATCTACGCCTTCGACGCGGCCGTGCTGAGGTCCGGGCTGAGCCGGCTGACGACCGACAACTCGCAAGGTGAGCTGTATCTCACCGATGTGCTCGCCTTCGCCCGCGACGACGGCGGCCGCACGGGTGCGTTCGTCACCGACGACCCGTGGCAGACCGAAGGCGTCAACGACCGCGTCCAGCTGGCGGCCATGACGCGCGAGTTGAACCGCCGCCTGCTGCGCCGGTGGATGCGCGAGGGGGTCACGATGATCGACCCCGAGTCGACCTGGATCGACGTCACGGTCACCCTCGATCGTGATGTCGTCCTGCGCCCGGGGGTGCAGTTGCGCGGGAGCACCCGCATCGCGGCCGGCGCCGAGGTCGGCCCCGACTCCACGCTGTACGACACGATCGTCGGCAGCGGTGCCTCGGTCGTGCATTCGCACGCCAGCGGAGCCGAGATCGGCCCGGACGCCGTCGTCGGCCCGTTCACGTACCTGCGCCCCGGCGCGGTGCTCGAGGCCCGGGCGAAGGCCGGGGCGTTCGTCGAGATCAAGGCATCCACCGTGGGCACCGGCGCCAAGGTGCCGCATCTGTCCTACGTCGGCGACGCGACCATCGGTGAGGGCGCCAACGTCGGCGCGGGCACGATCGTCGCCAACTACGACGGCCTGGGCAAGTACCACACGAAGGTCGGCCGGCACTCCTTCATCGGCAGCGACTCCGTGCTGGTGGCCCCGGTCGACATCGCCGACGGCAGCTACGTCGCCGCCGGTTCGACCGTCACCGCCGGCACCGAGCCCGGCGAGCTCGCGGTGGCCCGCTCGCGGCAGCGCAACATCGCGGGCTGGGTGGAGCATCG
>NZ_DAHVSH010000182.1:0-39716 GCF_027324685.1 Haloactinopolyspora sp. | reverse complement strand
TGGTTTCCGGGGAGTTTTGGCGGTTGTCGGTCACGGTGTCCGCCGCAACGTCACGGCTTCGGCCGCGCATCCATAGGTTGCGGAACTCTGTGTTGAGGGTGGCTTTGCCGTGCGCCAGCGTGATCGCGCGGACGTGGCGCGGGACTGCCCCACGATCGGTTGACTCTTCGGGTCAGGCCGCGAGGGCTAGGGTGTTGGCAGCGTAGGCGGTCTCGTACTCGATCGGGGTCATGCGGCCGAGGCGGTGTTGGCGCCTGCGGCGGTGGTAGGTGCGTTCGATCCAGCGGGTGATTGCCAGGCGCAGTTCGGCTCGGGTGGCCCACCGGCGTCGGTTCAGGACGTTCTTCTGTAGAAGGGCGAAGAAGCTTTCCATCGCGGCGTTGTCGCCGGCGGCGCCGACACGGCCCATGGACCCGGTGATGCCGTGGTGGTGCAGCGCGACGACGAATTTCCGTGACCGGAACTGCGAGCCGCGGTCGGAGTGGCAGATGGTGCCGACCTGCTCCTCGGTTGCTCGCTGGACCTGACGGCGGGCGGCGGCGTTGTTCAGCGCGGCCACGGCCAGGGAGGACTTCATGCGTGAGTCCATCGAGTAGCCCACGATCCTGCCGGAGAATGCGTCCTTGACCGCGCACAGGTAGAGCTTGCCCTCGTTCGTGGGGTGCTCGGTGATGTCGGTCAGCCACAACCGGTCCGGCCTGGTGGCGGTGAACTGCCGTTGGACCAGGTCGTCGTGCACGGGCGGGCCGGTCTTCTTGCCCGACCGGCGCCTGCGGTGCACCACAGAGACGATCCCGGCCTCGCGGCACAGCGACCACACGGTGTTCGGGCTCACGCGCAGTCCGGCGTCGTTGAGCTCGTCGGCGATGTATCGGTATCCGAACTCCGGGTCATCGGCGTGCACTCCCAGGGCGGCGTTGATCAGATAGGCACGCTCGAGGTCCGCGGGCGTCACCGGCCTGGCGCGCCACTTGTAGTAGGCCTGGGTGGAGAACCCGAGCACCCGGCAGGTCACCGCGACGGGGATGCCGTCCGCGGCCAGGTCACCGACCAGCGGGTACGTCATTTTGGGGAGATCTCCTTCGCGAAGTACGCCGCCGCACGGCGCAGGATCTCGTTCTCCTGCTCCAGCTGGCGGTTGCGCCGCTTGAGCTCACGCAGCTCGGCGGACTCCTCGCGCGTCCCCCCAGACCGCACACCGTCGTCGACGTCGGCGGCCTTGAGCCAGTTACGAAGACAGGACTCGGTGATTCCGAAGTCTTTGGCGACCTGGGCGATCGAGCCGCCCTGACGGGCCACAGCAACCACGTCACGACGGAACTCGGCGGGATAAGGCTTGGGCACGGTGAACATCCTTCCAGCGCGGACCAGGTCCGCACAGATCAGGAGTCAACCGATGCTGGGGCACTCCCCCCACCCTTTTTCCTGCGACTGCGCAGATCATGCTCGTGGTGACTCCGCCCGCGCCGGTGTGCGGCGAGCCGCAGCATAGGCCGGCTCTCGTAGCCGTATCAGCGGTGTGGGCCAGCGCAGATCGGGAAGCGGGTACATGACCGGGTCGAAGCGGACCGGGTCGTCGGCGAGTCCAGCGGCTGGGGCCAGCAGTTCGAGTGTGCCGAATGCGTGCCAGGGACCTGAGACTCTCGCTGCCTGCAGGCGGAAGGTCACCGCGGCGGGCGGTCGGGTCGGGCGGTGCGATGAGGTCGGCGACGCCGCGAGAAGCACCAATCCCTGACTGGAACGGTAGGGAAACAGCGAGGTGTACGGACGGGTGTACGGGTCGGCCCGGGGAGCGAGGACGAACCGCCCCCACCGTCCCGTCCCGGTGGTGGCGAGCAGAAGGTCGTGACGTTCTCCGTCGTCGCCGGTGAACGTGATCGCCAAGCCATGGATGTCCGGCATCGGCGGCGGCAAGCCAGCGGACCTGGACAGCCGCGCCGTGCCGTGGTCGTCACCTGGTTCGTCCAGCCAGCCGCAGTGCCATGTGACCGGTGATCCGGCGCGGCGGAGGCGGGCGTCGTAGATGATGCCCCTCGGGTGCAGCGGCTTGTCGTGCCGGAGGGCGCTGGCGGCCCCGAACACCGCACCGAGCAGCCCGCCGGCGGCGTCAGCAGCCAGCGCGCCGGCGTCGAGGGCGTCGGCGGCCTTGGCCCGGCGTGCTCCGCTGTCTCGCGCGCTCGACGCCCCTCGACCGCGCACGGCTCGATCGTTCATACGTCCAGCGCCTTACCCGCCGCGGCGGGTAAGTTAACCCGCCTGAGTCCAGCAGAGCGTGCAGCGGGCAGCGCGGAGTGGTCATCGCCGCCGGGGGCGGTCCGAAGCAGGCCAGACGTACGGCAGGTCGTCGGGGACGTCTGCGAACCACCGGTGATAATGTTCCGGATCTTTGCGCACGAGCGCCGACTGGTGGCTGCGATGGAAGGCGGGCTCGCCCAGCCACGGTGGTAGCTCGCCGGCGCGTTCCAGCACGTCCTGCGGACGTACTTCCGTCTTTCCGGTTGCCGCGAACAGATCGGCCCTGATCGTGTCGGCACACGTGTCCGCCCGGCCGCCGGCTCGCCACGCTCGGCAGACGTCCAGGCCGTAGCGGGCCAAGGCCTCCTCGTACCCGGCCCACATGGCGACGGCTGGATGGTGTTGCCACCCGTAACCGGGCACGGTGAGCGCCCGCAGAATCTGCAGCGCCTCGACCCGCTGCCGTCCCAGCCGGCGCACATCGAGGACGTCGGCGGTGGCGGAGAAAATCGGAAACGGCAGGAACGTCTGCACCTGTTTCAGGCCGTCACGCTGACGGAACCGTCACCCGGCCCGAGGCCAGCGGGATCCTCCGGGGATGCCTCGTGACCAGGCAGCCCCGGGGTTCGGCGGCGGCGTTTCAACTCCGCCTCCCACGGGTGCCGGCTGTCACCGGTCAGTTGCCGGGCTTCGCGCTCGAACGCACGAAACACCTCGTAGTAGGTGTCCTCGTACTCTTCGACGACTTGATAGGTCCAGCGGCCATACAGGACGTTGCGGCCGAGTAGCTCGCGAGCCAGTCGGTCGGCGAGTTCGTCGTGGCCCGCGTCGCGCAGTTGTTCGATCGCGTCTTCGAGTGCGAAGTCCGCGCTTCCGGTAAGCCGATGGAACGCGTAGAGGTGACCGCGAGCCTCCTCGATGGTCTCCATCGCCTCGGTGAGCTTGCCGACCGCCTCCACTGTCGCCATGTCGACTCCGTCGACATCGCTGTCGTCTAGGGGCGCGTCAGCGGAATCCGGTGTGCTTCTCATGCCGGTACCGGATACCCGCCACCGGCGAAATGATGCCGCAGCGCGGGTGGTATGTGGCACGCGGAATGTGACCAAACCTGCCTGGAATATCCGGTTTGTGGAGCGTTTCAGCGTGCCACGCGCGGCGAATTGACGTCGTCGACAGAAATTCTGTGCGGTCGACGCAACCTCGTGACCGGCTCGCGGAGTCGAGTGGTCGTGAGGGCTATCAGATGATGTTCACCGTGACTCGCGACACGGGTGGACCGACGTTCGAGGAATATGCCGGTGTCATCTGGCCGTCGCTGTACCGCAGCGCGTACTTGCTGGCCGGAAATCACCCCGATGCTGAGGACGTCGCCCAGCAGACGTTGGTGAAGGTGTACCGGTCCTGGTCGCAGGTCATGCGGTCGGATTCGCCGGAGGCCTACGTACGGCGCATGCTGACCAACACGTTTCTCTCGGCCCGTCGTGCGAAGAAGTGGCGACTCGAGCTGTTGACCGAGACCCCTCCCGAGTACGACAGCGCTGCGACGCCGCATGCGCCCGAAGACCGGATGGTGATCTGGCCACACGTGAAGGCGCTGCCGCCGCGCCAGCGGGCGGTGATCGTGTTGCGCTACTACGAAGACCTCAATGAGCAGGAAATCGCCGATGCCCTCGGCTGCTCGCGCGGCAACGTGAAGTCCACAGCGCATCGCGCGCTCAAGGCCTTGCGGGCTGCCCTGGGTGAAGAGCGCGACGGCGGGATGGAGTTGAGATGAACGTCGACATCGAGGAGATCATCAGCCGCGAACTTCGCGAGGTAGCCTCCGGCCTGGACGTTCCGGCACGTCCGCCGGTGCCGCAGGAGCGACACCGGGTCCGGCACCTCTGGCGGCCGTTGCTGGTCGCGGCGGCGATGATCGGGGTTGCCGCAGGCGGCGTGACGGTGTTGGTGACATATGGGGACGACGGCGGAGCACAGCAGGCAAGCTCGCCACCGGTGGAGACGCCGGGCGGAGATCCGGCGGTTCGGCCCCTCACCGCTGACGTACCGGCGGTGCCGTTCCTGTTCGACGGTCACCTGTACGTCGACGGCAAGCAGGTGTCCGGGACGTGGTCGACTGTGCGCCAGGCCGGCGGTACGTGGGTGGCGGAGCGCTCTGACGAGACCTGGTGGTGGGGCACCAGCGCCGAGCATCATGCCGTGCCCGGCACGGTGGTATCGCCGCCTCGACTCTCTCCCGATGGCGCCCTGCTGGCCGTGGCCACCACGACGCAGGATGGAGAGCAGGCATTACTCATCGACGCGAGGTCGGGTGAGACGGTCAATGCAGTGCAGACCGCGTCGACCGAGCAGGGCGATTCAATCCCGTTCACCGTCGTCGGGGTCACCAACGACATGAAGGTTTTCCTGGAGAACGACCGGCGGCGCCTGATGTGGCTCGCGGCTGAGGATGACGAGACCGTCGACCTCGGAGGCACCGCCCCGGACCAGTGGGTACGGGGCAACACTTCAGCCGGTTTGATCGTGTTCGACGGTATGTCCGACGGCTTCGATGACGCGGTGTACCTGGCCGAGGCCTCCGAGTCGGGGGCGCTGGACCGGTTACGGACGCTGCCGAGTGAGGGTGTCGTGGTCAACCCGTCCGGCACGTGGCTCGCGTTCGGCGGAACGTGGGGCGGTGAAGCCGAGACGATTTCGGAGATCACCGCACAGCAGGTCGACGGCAGCCGCCAGCTGGCGTTGCAGCCACCCGATGACCGGGACCTCCAGGCGGTGACGTGGGAGGACGACGACCTGCTGCTCGCCGAGCTGTACGCCGACGGGCGCCCGACGGGGATGGCACGGTGCAGCATCAGAGAGGAGACCTGCCTCGTGATCGACCTCCTATGACCGGTGGTCGTGAAGATCGTCGTGCGTGGAAGTGCGTCTGTGGGCTGGTCGTGAAGATCGTCGTGCGCGAAAATGCCGGCATAGACCGCGGATCTTCACACGACGATCTTCACGACCGGGTCGCGTCGGCGGATCTTCACACGGCGATCTTCACGACCGACCGCCTCGGGCAGATCCGCAGCGCAGCGCGAACAGCACGAGCGGCGCCTCCAGAGAAGAGCGCAGGGCGGCGTGTGCGGGGGAGCAGCGTGAGCGGCGCCCTAAGAGGAGCAGCGCAGGACGGCGTCTGCGGGGAAGCAGCGTCAGGGCCGGCCGATCCCGCAGGTGTCGATGCAGCAGCGCAACAGCCGCATCACATTTTCTCGCCCGGTATCTTGCTGGCCTGCTCGATCCACGAACGCAACTGGTCCGCGTCGAGTTCGTCGTCTTCGCGGATGTCGAGGTAGCGCACCTCGGCATGTTTGGACGCCTTCGGCGGCATCGGGTCCAGCGAGGTGCCTTTGAGGAATTGCAATTGGACGTAGTGCGTGTAGCAGCGGAAAGAGAGGAACCAGCCGTCGCCTTCGATTCCGTAGAACGGTTGGTTCCATTTGACGGCCTTGTGCACGTCCGGGACGGTGTCCACCACGAGCTCGTCGATGCGTTGTCCGACGCCGCGCTTCCAGCCGGGCATGGCGGCGATGTAGTCGCGCACCGGGCCGGGGCCTTCGCCTTTGGGAATTCGGGGGTTACCGCCCGAGAGGAGTTTCGCTCCGGTGCCCTCCGCCGCGTGCTCACTCATGCGATACGTCCTTTCGGGTCAGCTCGTGATCTGCTCCAGGACGAAGCCGTCCGGGTCGGTGGCCGGCTCGGCATCGGTGCCGATCGCGAGTCCGTGCGGGCCCGTGCCGTCGGCAGGAATCCCGGCGACCTTGGCGAGCGCGGCGCGTTTGTTGAGCGTGAGCTTGACCGGCCCCGAGTCGAACTCGGCGTATCGGCGGCCATAGCTCTTCGCGACCGAGAACCCGTGGTCGACGTAGAACTGTTTGCTGGCGGCCACATCGGCGACCCCCAGTTGGAGCACCAGCTCGTCGATGTGCCGACTGGCCGGTCCGGTGTTCTTCTTCGACGACGAGGCAACCGTCCAGATGGTGCCATCCGGCGCCTGCACGGCACCGCCGTAGCCCCACAGTGACTTCTTCGCCGGCTGCGCCGGTTTGGCGCCGGCGTCCACTGCGCTGTCGATGAAACTGTCGACGGTGGCGGGCTGAGACACAACGAGCGACATGGTGAATCCGCGGAAACCCGTCGCCGGCGCTTGCGACGCTCGGGTGCGTACTCGTTCGTCCGCGCCGAAGGCGGCGGCGTAGAACTCTTCGGCCGCCGCCGGGTCGGCTACCTCGAGGGTGACGTATTCGATGTTCGACATGACGGTCACCGTAACCGTGGTCCGGGCTGGCGACTTCTCGTTTCCTGATCGGTTGACCATATCGACTCGTCGAAGTCATGGGCTGGTTCGCCGGAGCGGAGAGTCATTCGATCAACTCGCGATGACTTGGGGGCTGATGACTTTGATCATGGCGTTGGTCCACCTGGCTTGGCGCAACGTCTCAGGGTGGCAGGTCTGTGCGACGTCGAGCAGATCGGAGTCTTTCACGCCCTGGGCGGCTTGAGCGAGGATCTCCCAGTCCACCGACAGCCCGACCAAGTCGAGATGGAGCTCACGCAGGTCTCTGAGCAGGACGAGGCCGGTCTCGGGTCGACGGCCGAACAGTTCGGAGGCCTTCTCGCGCACGGGGCGCAGCCAACTGGAGTCGTCGTCGGCGTGGTCCAGCTCGGCGCCGTGGCGTTGGCCGGCTTCGGCGAGCAGGTCGACATGCCGTCGTGACCAGCGGGCGAAGTCGTGGGTGAGGTGGTAGATCTCGTGGTCGGTCTTGTGCCGTTCCCCAATGGCCAACATGTCGCTGGCCACCTTGTTCTCCGCTCGGTGGACGAGACGGATCAACAAGACGAATTTGTTCACGGCCGCACCTGCCGTTCTTCGCGATCTCGTACCCGCCGGACGTTGGCCGCAGCGGTCTTGAAGATGGGCTGTTTCGACGGGGGATCCCAATCGGTGAGCGTCAGTTCGTTCGCCGCCCGGCCCGCGCCGTCGGGCTGGTAGCCGCCTGGCGTGTCCCAGTAACCGTAGTGGAACGGCAGGAAGACCACGCCGTCGCGGATGCCACCGACCCGCAACCGCGCTTGCACGGCGCTTCGTGCGGTGGTGATTTCGACCATGTCGCCGTCGTCGGCGCCGATGTCGGCAGCATCGGCAGCAGACATCTCGACCCACACCTCCGGTGCGGCGCTCTGCAGCTCGGGGGCTCGGGCGGTCTTGGTTCGGGTGTGGAAATGGAAGATGGTCCGACCGGTGATCAACGAGAACGGGTACTCCTCGGTCGGCGGCTCGTGCGCCGGCTGGTACCCGGCGGCCCGGATGATCGCCCGGCCGTACGGGTTCATGGCCCGATAGTCGATCTCTTCGAACGGTGCGCCGGTGATCAGGTCGCGCCCGTAGGACTCGCAGTAGTCCGGGTCGGCGAAGAACTGCCCGTCGGCGTACAACCGCTCGGTCCCGGGCGAATCCGTGCTGGTGCAGGGCCACTGGATGCCGCCGTCGCGCAGCCGGTCGTAGGACAGCCCGGTGTAGTCACACGGGCGCCCGGCGCTGCAGACCTTCCACGCCTCGAACGCCGATTCCGGGTCGGTCCATCGGATCAGCGGGGCGCCGTCCTTGTCGGTGAATTCCATCCTGTGAGCGAAGTCGAGGAAGATGTCGAGGTCGGCCCGCGCGTCCCCCGGAGGCTCGACGGCTTTCTCGGACAGGTGCACGGTGCGGTCGGTGTTGGTGAACGTGCCGGTCTTCTCGCCCCAGGTGGCAGCCGGCAGGACGACGTCGGCGAGTTGACACGTCTCGGTGTGGAAGATGTCCTGCGCGACGACGAACAGCCGATCGTCGCCCAGGATCGAGCGGATCCGCGCCAGTTCGGGTAGCGACACCGCGGGGTTCGTCCCGGTGATCCACATGAACCGGATGGAACCCTCTTCGGCGTAGCGCATCATCTGCATGACGTGCGTCGGCGGGGCGTAGTGCGGGATCTGCATGGTGTCGAGGTTCCACACCCGCGCGAGATCGGCGATGTGTGAGTCGTTGGACCAGTTGCGAAAGCCCGGCAGGTCGCCGTCCGCGCCGGCCTCGCGGGTGTTCTCCGCCGTCGGCTGGCCGTTCATCTGCAACACGCCGGCGCCAGGGCGGCCGAGCATGCCGCGGATGAGGTGCACGTTGTTGACCTGGACTGCCGCGGCAGTGGCTTGATGAGACTGATAGAAGCCCTGCAAGACCGTCGACACCAGCCGCTCGGTCGTGCCGAGTAACCGGGCCGCTGCACGAATCCGCTCGGCGGGTACACCGGTGATCTCCGCGGCATGCTCGGGCGGGTAGTCGCGCACCGTCTGCGCCAGTTCGCCGAAGCCCACCGTGTGCGCCTGCACGTAGGCCTCGTCGTACCAGCCGTTCTCGATGATCTCGTGCAACAGGGCGTTCATCAGGGCGACGTTGGTCCCCGGCCGGGGCGCCAGGTGGACCGTGGCCGCGCGGGCCACCGGAGTCAGGCGCGGATCCACGCAGACGATGCTGGGCGGGTCCGGGCCGGCCAGCCGGTCGAGGATGCGCATCCACAGCACGGTCTGTGTCTCAGCCACGTTGTGCCCGAACAGCGCCACGACGTCGGCGTGGTCGATGTCGGCGTACGAGCCCGGCTGGCCATCGCAGCCGAAGGACTCCTTGAGCGACTCCGCGGCGGTCGCGGTGCACAGCCGGGTGTTGCCGTCCAGATGCGCAGTGCCGATGCCGCCGTGGGCGATGAGGCCCAGGGTGTAGTACTCCTCGAGGAACAGTTGTCCGGTGGTGTAGAAGGAGATGCTGCTGGGTCCGCGCTCACTGAGCAGGTCGCGGGTCTGCCCGACGATGGCGGACATCGCCGTGTCCCAGTTGGTCGGCACCAAAGCGCCGTCGCGGCGAACCAGTGGCGTGGTCAGCCGGTCCGGGGACGAGTTCGCCTGCCAGCCGTAGAGATCTTTCACGTCGAGCCGGCCGTGATTGACACGGTCCTGGGACCGGCCACGCACGCCCACGATCCGCTCTTCATTGACCGCGATGTCCATGGCATCGCCGTTGGAATGCAGCAAGGATGCCGAGACCGCCCAGTGCTCCACATCGCCGGGCTGGATGCCGTCGGCCAAATGGGTGTCCACCCGGACCGGCCACGCCTCGCCGCGGCCGTACGGCGTGCGTTCACCCCAGGGATTCTCGATCCGGTCAGCGGGGCCGTCGGCGTTCATGGGCACCCTCCTTCGCGCAGTTGAGCTACCCGCGCCGGCCGAACCGAAACCGCCGGCTCAACCCGTGGACCGCTCCGTGTAGCGATGCGCGGTTCGGGAAAGACACAGACACGTCACCTCGACGCCATCCGGCGACTGGGGAAGCGAAGGAGCACGGAATGTTCACACCCAAGGCACGCGGAGAGCTGAGTGAGGCTCTGATCGATGCGCTGCGCACGGACTCGGTCGACGCGCGCCCGGCCCTGGCCCTGGACCCGACCGACGACGGCGATCTGCACATCAGCCTCTGGGTGATGTACGAACTGATGTACCGGGGTTTCGACGACGTCGACGACGACGTCGAGTGGAATCCGACGGTGCTCGAACTCCGGCGCAGCCTGGAGCGGCTGTTCGAGGACGAGCTTCGGTCGAAGTATGCAGGCGAGCCGTTGCCGGAGCCGTTCGCCGACAAGCTGGCCGAGTGCATCGAGAACCATGACGGCGTGTCGGTGGCCGCGTTCATCCAGCGCGATGCCGATCTCGAGCAGGTGCTGGAGTTCCTCCGGTACAAGTCGATCTACCACGTCAAGGAAGCAGACCCGACGACCTGGGTGATTCCGCGACTGTCGACCGGACCCAAAGCTGCGGTGATCGAGCTGCAGTATGACGAGTACGGCTGCGGCGACCCGAATCGGCTGCACTCCAACATGTTCGTGCGCGGGCTCGAAGCGTGTGGGCTGCGTTCGGAGTACGGCGCCTACATCGACGACGTACCGCTGGAAGTGCTCAAGCAGAACAACGCCTGGAGTCTGCTCGGGCTGCACCGTCGGCTGCGTGGTGCCGCACTCGGCCACCTCGCGGCGTTCGAGGCGACCAGCTCGCTGCCATCGCGCCGCATCGCCGGCGGCATGGAGCGCCTGGGCCTGCCGGGCGAGATGATCGCCTATTACGACGAGCACGTGGAGGCCGACGCCGTACACGAACAGCTGGCCATCCGCACCATCTGCGGAGCCCTCGTGGAGGAGACGCCGTCGCTGGCAGCGGACGTCGTCTTCGGTGCGATGACCTGCCTGGGCTTGGAAGACGAGTTCGCGCGGCGCATGCTCGGGGAGTGGTCGGCATGAGTCTCAACGAGTTCGAGCACGCCGACGTGGTCCTGTGCCCCGGCGGCCCGTTGTTGCTACGCGGCGAGCACGTCATCGAGGACGACAAGGGCGGCCTGCATCGCACCACCCGGCCGGTCAGTGCGGTGTGTCGGTGCGGCAAGTCAGCCAAGCAGCCGTGGTGCGACGGCACTCACAAGGTCATTCCGGAGCGGGCGAGACCGTAGGACTGGTTTCGCGCTGGTCGCGTCGTTGGACGAGGACCAGCGCGCCATGCGGATCGAAGCGGCGCACGTCGGTCACCGTCAGTCCGGACGCCGGCATCTGGTCGAGGCGGTGTCCCAGCGCTGCCGCCTGGTCGGCGCTGCCCAGTTGCACCAGCGCACAGCCTCCGGGCAGCAGATGGTCGGCGATGACGTCGAGGCAGACCCACGCCATGCCCAGACCGTCGGCGCCGCCGTCGATGGCGTGGACGGGGTCACCGGGGTAGCGCTGGACGTCCGCGCTGGGCACCCACGGCGGGTCGGCGATGACGAGGGCGAAACGCTCGTGCGGCTCGAGCGCCTCGGTCACCGCGGCGCAGCGGACACTGACTCGGTCCGCGAGCCCGGCGCGGGTGGCGTTGAAACGCGCGTAGGCGCAGGCGGTCTCGTCGACGTCGACGAGCACCAGCTCGCGGTCCTGGTCGGCCAGCCCGAGCAGGCCGATCTGGCCGGCGCCCGCGCACAGCTCCAGCACCGGGCCGTCGGGGACCGAGCGCAGCAACTTGGCTGCCCAGCGCGATTGGTTCGTCGTCCACGGCCGAGGCTGTAGTACCCGGGCGTCGAAATCGATGAGCAGCCGGCCGAAGCGCATCGTGCTCGGCCTGAGCGGCTCGCGGCCGGCTATGCCCTCGTCGGCGGCCGAGGACGTCGTCATGACTCACCCCCGTGTCGGTCGTGATGTGACGAATTACCCGTCGGCCCGTCGCCCGAAACGGTGTCGTCCACGGCGTCGAGAGCGGCGAGCATCTCGCCGAGCACACGCAGCGTCGCGTCGATCTCGCCGCGGGTCAGCCCGCCGCCGACCTGGCTCATCAGCTCGTGTTCGCGGCGGGCCACTCGATCGATGGCCGCTTCGCCGGCCGGCGTGATGGTGACCAGGGACGATCGGCGGTGCGCGGGGTTGGCCCGTAGTTCGACCCACGTCGCCGTGTGTGCGTCGTTGACCATCCGCTGGACGAACTGGCGGCTCAGATCGAGTCGGCGCGCCAGTCCGGGCACGGTCAACGCCCCGGTCCGGCGCAGTTCGTCGAGGACGGCGCGTACGCCGACGGACATCCCCATCGCCGGCTGGTCGCGCTCGACGCGACGCAGGGCGCGCCGGTACAGCGGGCCGACGACGCGGTAGACCTCGGCCAGTCGGAGGCCGAGCTCGTCAGGGGGCAGGGGTCGCTGCGCGCTCATCGAAGCATTATGACACCCGAGGTGTCATCGAGGCCGCAACTATGGCACCTTAGGTGTCATGAGTCTGAAGCGAGCACCTCTTCCGGGCGGACATGTGGCCTACGTCGATCACGGCGACGGTGAGCCCCTCGTGCTGCTGCACGGCGGCGGCGTCGATCACCGCATGTGGGACGATCAGCTGACGGCGTTCCCGGCCCGCCGGGTCCTGGCTCTGGATGCCCGCGGGCACGGCGCGTCGTCGACGCCCACGACGGCCTTCCGGTCCTGCGACGACGTGGTAGCCGTGCTGGACCACGCCGGTGTGGATCGAGCCGTACTGGCCGGGGTGTCGATGGGCGGCGCGACGGCGACCGAAGTTGCCCTGGAGTATCCCGAGCGGACGTCCGCGCTGGTGGTCAGCGGAGCCAGTGTGAGTGATCCGGACTTCCGCGACCCGTGGGTGCAGGAGGTCTTCCGAGCCATGCAGCAGGCCCAGGAGGCCGGCGACGCCGAGGGGTGGATCGCCGCATTCCTGGCGTTCGTGTCCGGGCCGCACCGCGGTGGCGATGATGTCGACTCGAGGGTGCTGGCTCGCGTGGACCGTATGGTGCGCGACACGCTTGCGGCACACGTCCGGGTCGAACCGGGCTCGAGCGTGCCCGCTGCGCCGGTCCGGCCGACGCCCGTCGCCGACGCAACGGCCCGGCTCGGCAACATCGACGTTCCCGTGCTGGCTGTCATCGGCGCCCTGGATGCGGACGACCACCAGCGCTTTTCCCATGAGCTGGCCGCGAGCGTCCAGGACGGCCGGGCGGTCACGATCTCCCACACTGCGCACTATCCGAACATGGAGCGGCCCGGCGAGTTCAATGCTGCTGTCCGAGACTTTCTCGCCGGCCTGGCCGATGAGGCGGCGGTGTCCACGGCGGCGGGGTAAACCGGGCTAGTCCACTGCCGGAGCGACCCCGACCCGGTTCAGTGAGCCGGGTGACCGCTGCAGGCCACTTCGAGATCTTGACTGGTTCCTCCCGATCTCAGTACGGTCGCGACATACCGGACTAGTCCGGTATTTGGTTGCCGCAGGCCTACCTGTCAGGAGCCCCGATGCTGCCTCCTACGCCGTCCCGCGTCTCCGCCCGCGGCACCAAGGCGGTCGCCGTCGCGCTGGTTGCGCTGCTGGTGACTGCCTTGTCGTCGGTGGCTGCGCCGAGCGGCCCGGCAGCGGCCGGCGGCCCGGATCTGCCCGAGATCTGGCCGACGCCGCGGTCCGTGCAACCATTCTCGGAGTCCATCCGGTTGACGCCCGTGGTGGCGTTGGTGGCCGGCGACGACGTCGATCCTGACGCGCTCCGCGAGGTTCAGTCGGTCCTGCGCTCGCACGACGTCCGGATGATCCGTCGCACACCGCCGGGTGAGATGCCCGACGCGCCGGTGACGGTGTGGCTCGGCGGTCCGGAGGAGAACCATGCGGCTGCGCCGGCTCTGGAAGCTCTGGGCGTCGATGGGCCAGAAGGGCTGACGGAGGAAGGGTACGTGCTGGCGGCGGGGCGCGACGGCGACGATCGCGCCCACCTCGTGCTGGCCGGGGTCGACCGCGCCGGAACGTACTACGCCGTGCAGACGCTGCGTCAACTCGTCCTGGATCAGCCGGGGCGGGCCGTGGTGCCCGGCGTGCACGTGCGCGACTGGCCGGGGTTCGGTCTGCGTGGCGGGATGGAATCGTTCTACGGCCCGGTCTGGTCGCACGCGGATCGACTCAGCCAGATCGAGTTTCTCGCGCGGCACAAGATGAACGCGTTCTTCTACGGCCCGGCGGACGACGTGCGCACGGGTACGCGCTGGGACGCGGTGTACGAGGGCGACGAACTCGCCGCGCTGGCCGAGGTGGTGGCGGCCGGCGAGCGGCAGCACGTGGAGTTCATCTACCGCGTTTCGCCGTCTGCGCCGCTGGCGCCGCAGAACGGGATGTGCCACTCGGACCCGGCCGATCTGGACGCCCTGGTCGCGCGATTCGAACAGCTCTGGGACGTCGGCGTGCGAACCTACACGATCGCCTGGGACGACATCCCCGGGCTCTTTCAGTGTGAGCAGGACGAGCAGGAGTTCGGCGACGATCCCGATCCCGTCGCCGCCGCGCAAGCCCACGCCACCAACTACGTCCAAGCCAACTTCATCGACAAGCACCCAGCTGCCGAGCCGCTCATCACCGTGCCGATGGAGTACGCGGGAAACGCCGCATCCCCGTACCGGTCCCGCTTCGACGAACTGCTGGATCCCTCGATCGCCATCTACTGGGCCGGGCCGGACTACTACTGGTCGCACATCGACGTGGCGGACCTCCTGGAGACGCAGCAGGCGTTCCCGAGGCATGAGCTCGTCATCTGGGACAACTACCCGGTCAACGACTACACGCCGAACCGGCTGCTGCTCGGCCCCCTGGTCGGGCGCGAAGCGGGACTCGAGGATCACTCGCTCGGCTACACGGCCAACGAGATGAATCAGCAAGAGGCCTCGCTCATTCCGCTGTTCACCATCGCCGACTTCACGTGGAACCCGGAGGCCTACGACGCGGAGCGGTCGTGGGAAGCCAGCCTGCGGGAGTTCGGCGGCGCCGCCTTCGAGGCGCTGCGCACCTTCGCCGAGAACTCTCGCTCGTCGACCATCGACCCCGGCGGCGAATCTCCGGTCCTCAAGCCGTTGATCGACGCGTTCACCCAGGCCTACGACGGGGGAGAGCACATCGGTGCCAGCGCTGCTGCGCTGCGGGCCGAGCTCTCCGCGATCCAGAGCGCCCCCGCCGAGCTGCGCGCCGAGCTGGACAACGCCCGCTTCCTCGAGCAGGCCGAGGGTCATCTCGACAAGCTCGAGCTCTACGGACAGGGCGGCCAGGCCGCGATCGACACTCTGTTGGCCCACCAGGCGAACGACGCGCCAGCAGCCTGGCGGGCGCGACTCGACCTGGAGAAGGCGAGGGCAGGTGCCGGTGCGATCCCGCAGATGATCGCGCCAGGGGTGGTCGACCCCTTCCTCGCCCTCGCCGCCGGCGAAAGCGACAGTTGGCTCGGGGCACGCTGGGTCACCGGCATCGACGAGGTGACCGGCGGGCCGCCCCCGGTGCCGGGGTCGGCTGTCGCCGACGTGGCCGATCAGGACGTCACGACCGCCTACCGGGCCGAACGTGCAGCCGAGGGTGACGAATCGCTGACGATCGCCTTGTCCCGCCCGCGCCCGCTGCGCGAGGTGGCCGTACTGCAGGACCCGGAGGCACCGGCTGCGGGCGCCGTGCAGGTCCGCGCCGAGGACGGAACCTGGAGCACCATCGGTGAGCTGGCCGGTGGCTACACGGAGGTCGACGGCGGCGATGTGACCGCGACCGCGATCCGCATCGCCTGGCCCGGTGCGGACGACACGTCCGCACCCGTCGTGTACGAGGTGATCCCTCGCTTTGCCGATGCGATGACCGGCCAGCTGAGCGTCGACCAGCCGCCGGCCCTCATGGCTCCGGGGACGACGACGTCCGTCGGCGTGACGCTCGAAGGTGTCGGCGACGACCGGCTCACCGGTTCGGTCGACGTCGAGGTCCCGGACAGTTGGAGCGCGGAACCGGCGTCTCAGTCGTTCGATCTGGATAGCGACGGCCGGACGGTGCGGCAGGCCTTCGAGACCGACGTCAGTGTGCCTCCGGATGCCGAGCCGGGGACGTATCCCGTCCGCTTCGTCGCGACGACCACGGACGGGCGCCGGGCGACGGCCGCCACGTCGCTGACGGTGGCTCGCCCGTCGGGCAAGCCGTACCGCGATCTCGTCCTCGGCGATGAGCCGCTGGGCTACTGGCGCCTGGGTGAACTGGACGGCGATGTCGCGGCCGATGCGTCGGGCCGCGCCCAGGACGGAACCTACGAAGGTCAGGTGGAGCTGGGGGAGCCGGGAGCGATCGCCGGAGACACCGACAGCTCTGCACGTTTCGGTGGGGGCTATGTGGAGATCCAGGACTCCGGCGTCATCAGCCCCGAGGGTGCTTTCACTCTGGAAACATGGGTCCGGCATGACGGGCCCGGCCGAGATCAGGGCCTGATCGAGAAATACGACCGCCCGGCTTTCAACGGTTATGCACTCCGTTTGACTTCGGCCAATACTCTGCAGGCCTGGGTGCTGGGCGATTCCGGTGCCGTCAATGTCACCGGGTCGGCGATCGTCTCCCCGGGTGAGTGGCACCACGTCGCCGCGGTCTACGATGGTTCGACGCTCACCCTGTACGTCGACGGTCTCGCCGACGGCACTGTCGATGCGCCGATCTCGCCAGGCGACGGCAGCGGCAGTCTCAAGTTGGGTGCCCGCGGCGATGACGCCCAGAACCGGCTTGCCGGACAATTGGACGAGCCCGCTGTCTACGATCGCGCGCTCACGGCCGAAGACGTGGCGTGGCGGTACCTGGGCGGCCGGTCATAGGCCCGTTGGGGCTCGAGTCATTGGCCATGTGACTCGGCGGTCAGCACGGCGCGACGGGCGAAATCACGTTTCGGCCTGCACCGATATTCGAGCAAGGGCGCGGTCGAAGTCCCGGACGACGGATGTCGCGGCGCGCTTGACGGACTCCGTCGCTCGTGCGTAGTTTGGTCGACCAACATCACTTATACGTATTAGAAAGGTCGACATGGCGGCACAACGGCGGCGAGCCACCCAGAAGGACATCGCTCGTCACCTCGGCGTGTCCCAGGCGACGGTGTCGTTGGTCGTGAGCGGCGGTCCGGCCAGTGACCAGGTCGCCGCGGATACGCGACGGGCTGTGCTGGAAGCCGCTGCCGAGCTCGGTTACACGGTCAACGCAGCTGCGCGCAGCCTCAAGGGCGGGCGCAACCGGCTGCTCGGCCTGTACACCTTCGAGCCGGTCTTCCCGGTCGACCAGCGCGACTTCTACTTCCCGTTCCTGCTCGGTGTCGAGGAGGCGACCGCCCAGCACGGCTACGACCTGCTGTTGTTCAGTTCGGCCACGGAGGGCGACCTGCGCCGCATCTACGCCGGCGGGGTGAACCGGCTGAAAGTCGCGGACGGCTGTGTCCTCCTGGGGCGCCACCTGCACCGCGACGACCTGGCCGAACTCGTCGACGAGGACTTCCCGTTCGTGTTCATCGGGCGCCGTGAGGTCCCCGGGCGCGAGCTGTCCTACGTCGCCGTGGACTACGTCGGCGCGACCCGCGACACCGTCAGCGCTCTGGCCGAGCGCGGGCATCGACGGTTGGCCTACCTGAAGCTCACCGGCGACCAGGAACCGACCCGGGACCGTGAAATGGGTCTCCGGCAGGGCACCCGCGACGCCGGAATCCACGACGACGACGTCGTCGTCCACCCGATCGACGACGCGGCCGCGATCACCCCCGCGCTGTTCGACGAGTGGCTCGCGGCCGGCGTCACCGCGGTGCTGATCGAGCCGAGTGAAGACGACACCGCCGTGGTCGCTGTCGAGCAAGCCGCCGCTGCTGCCGGCGTGCGCATCCCGGAAGACTGTTCCGCCGTCCTGTTGGGCGATCCGCCATTGAGCGAGGCGACCGAGCGGAACTGGACCCGCTACACCCTCCCACGTGCGCAGATGGGTCGCGAAGCTGTCCGGCTGCTGTTGGAACTGCTCGAAACCGACGACGGACGGCCGCGCCAGATGTTCGTCGGCTGCACGCCGGTCGAGGGCGACACCGTGGCCGCACCACCGCGGAAGGGGACGTCGCGGTGACCTACTACCTCGTCAAGCGCCTGGCGATCGGGTTGCTCACGATCTGGGGCGTCGTCACCGCCGTGTTCGTGGTGATCCGGTTCGCCCCGGGCGACCAGGCCACCGTCGCGCTCGGACCCGACGCGACCGTCGAACAGGTCGAGGCGTTGCGGCACAGCCTCGGCCTCGACCGCCCGCTGCTCGTCCAGTACTTTTCGTACCTCGGTGACGTCGCAGCGCTCGACTTCGGCGAGTCCTACCGGTACGGGCGCCCGGCGATGCAAGCGGTGCTCGAGCGCTTCCCGGCCACCGTGACGCTGACCCTGACCGCCACCGTCATCGCGCTCATCGCCGGGCTGCTGCTCGGCGTGCTGGCCGGCCAGCGGCCCGGCAGCCTGCTGGACCGGGCGGTGTCCACGTTCACCCTGGGTCTGCAGGCTGTGCCGCCGTTCTGGGTCGGCATCATGTTCATCCTGGTCTTCGCGCTGCAGTTCCGGATGCTGCCGAGCGCGGGCGGTGGAAGCCCAGCACATCTGGTGCTGCCGGCGGTCACGCTGTCCATTCCCTTCACCGCGCTGGTGGCTCGGATATCCCGCAGCGGCATCGCCGAGGCGATGGGTGAGGCCTATGTCCAGACCGCGCGGTCCAAGGGGCTGACGGAGCGATCGGTCCTCAGCGGGCATGTACTGAAGAACTCCCTGATTCCGGTGGTCACGGTCGTGGGATTGCAGTTGGGCAACCTGCTCGGCGGCGCGGTGGTGATCGAGACGGTCTTCGCCTGGCCTGGGCTCGGATCACTGCTGGTGAGCGCGGTCGGAAACCGAGACTTCGCCGTCGTGCAGGCCGCCACCGTGCTCATCGCCTTGTGCGTGATCGTGCTCAACCTGACCGCGGACATCGTGAACGCCAAGCTCGACCCGCGGATCCGATTGGAGGCACCGCGATGACCCAGGCGGATCTGCTCGGCGCCGATCCGGTGCCTGACGTCGAGGCGCCGACCCGTCGCCGCAAGCGGCCCCTGGCCGCCGTGCCGTACGTGATCATCGGTGTCTACCTGCTGGCCGCGATCATCGGGCCGCTGCTCATCGACTACGACCCGGTGCGTACCGAGGTGACCGAGCGCCTGCTGCCGCCCGGCTCGCAGACGTCGACGGGGACGGCGTGGCTCGGCACCGACGCCGTCGGCCGCGACATGCTCGCCCAGATCGTCTACGGCGCCCGGACGTCGTTCATCATCGGCATCGCCGTGGTGGGGGTGTGCGGCACGGTCGGCGTCGCACTCGGGGCGCTGGCCGGATACCTGCGTGGCCTGTCCGACGCCGTGGTCTCGCGGCTCATCGACATCCTGATGGCCTTCCCCGGGATCCTGCTGGCGATCATCATCGCCGGGATACTCGGGCGCGGCATGCACGTGGTGATCATCGCGTTGTCGGTGGGCGGCTGGGTGGGCTTCGCCCGGTTGTCGCGCAGCATCACGATGTCGACGCGGGAACGCGATTGGGTCGACGCCGCGCGAATCATGGGGGTGTCCAAGCCGGCCACCCTCACCCGGCACATCGTGCCGTTCCTGGCCGGGTCGGTCATCGCCCTGGCCACGATCGAACTCGCCTCGGCGATCCTCGCCGAGGCCGCATTGAGCTTCCTCGGGCTCGGGCTACCGCCCGACGTCGTGTCCTGGGGGCAGAGCATCGCGAACGGGCGCGAATACCTCGAAACCGCCTGGTGGATCACCGTCTTCCCAGGCATCGCCCTGACCATCCTGGTCATCTCCATCGGATTGGCCGGCGATCGACTGACCCGGCGATACACCCGCAAACGCGACTAGCAACGCACCCACGGTGGTGCGATTCCATGACGGAAGGAACGACCATGACACTTCGGATGCGGCGACCGCTCAGCGCGGTGGCAGCGACCCTGACGGCGATGGCCGTGGTCGCCGGATGTTCGTTCGGTGAATCGTCGGACACCGCCGGTGCGGAGAGCGACGGCGACGGCGGTGCCGGTGGCGGCACACTGACGGTTGCCGGACCGATCGCGATCGAGAACCTCGATCCGCACGGGGCGGCCAGCATGGATGCCGGCACCCAGCTCGCGGCCCGGGCGATCTTCAGCCAGCTGGTGATCAGTACCGGCAGCGGCGAGTTCGAGGGGGAGCTGGCCGAGTCATGGCAGTCCAACGACGACGCGAGCGTCTGGACGTTCTCGTTGCGGTCAGGGGTTGAGTTCTCCGACGGTACGCCGGTGACGGCCGAGGACGTCGTCGCCTCGTTCGAGCGGGTACTCGCCGGCGAAGGACCGCTGGCCGGAAACTTCGAGGGTTACACCGTCGACGCGCCCGACGAGTCCACGGTCGTGTTCACCGCTCCGAGCCCCGACGCGGCTTTCCTGGGCAAGATCTCGTCGTTCTTCGTCACGCCGCAGGTCGAGAACGACGGAGAGTTCTTCTCCGCGCCGGTCGGCTCGGGCCCGTTCGTGGTCGAGTCGTTCGAGCCGGGGCAGGTGCTCCAGCTCAGTGCCAACCCCGGCTACTGGGACGGCGAGCCGGAGTTGGAAACCCTGGAGTTCCAGTCGATTCCCGAGGTCGCGGCGCGGATGACGGCGCTGAAGACCGGCGAGGTCGACATCACGTGGAGCATGCCTGACGACCAGATCGCCGAGCTCAGGGCCGACGAGAACCTCACGGTCGAGTCGGTGCCCAGCCCGGGCGTGTTCACCATGTGGATGAACGCCTCTCGACCTGCGCTGGCGGATCCGGCCGTCCGCCGGGCCCTGTGGCAGGCGGTGGACTTCGAGGCGATCATCGAATCGCTGTTCCCCGAGACCGGTACCCCGGCGGACGCGCCCGTCTCGCCGTCCGTGCTGGGCTACGCGCCGCAGGAACCGGTGCAGTACGACCCCGACGCCGCCAAGGCTGCGCTCGACCAGGCCGGATTCGACTACGAGAACACGGTCATCGAGTGGCAGTACTCCCAACCGCAGTTCCGGAACTTCATGAACGCTGTCGCTTCGGATCTGGCCGAGATCGGCGTCAAGGTCGAGCCGACCAACAAGGAACAAGCGGTGTTTCTCGAGGACCTGCTGGCCCTGAACTGGGACATGAACATGCAGCAGATCGGGTCGCAGGGTTACGACGCCGCAACCAACCTCGGCCGCCTGTACACGTGCGAGGCCAACCGCATCGGCTACTGCAACGAGGAGCTCGACAAGCTGCTGGCCGCGGCCGGGTCGACCAGTGACGTCGCCGAGCGCGAAGACCTCTACGCCCAGGCCACCGAGATCATCTGGAACGACGCCGTCGGCATGTACCCGATGTTCGTCGAGCAGCCCTACGCCTGGCGCAACTCCGTCGAGGGTTTCACCCCGGTCTCCGACGGCGTGCCCTACTTCCACGAGGTCACGGTCTCGGGTGACTGAGAAGCCCTTGTCCACCGTCGCGGCCTCCGGATCCCCGGCCTCCGGGGCCGGCGCCGCACCGGCACCGGGAGCACCCCTGCTCCAGGTGGAGGACCTCGAGGTCGTGCTGTCCACGGGTAGCGTGACCGGACGCGTGATCGACGGGGTGTCCTTCGGCGTCGGTGCCGGTCGTACGACTGGCCTGATCGGTGAGTCCGGCAGCGGCAAGACCATGAGCGCGATGTCGATCGTGCGGCTGTTGCCGGACGGCGCCGAGACCTCCGGGCGGATCGTCTGGCGCTCGCTGAACCTGCTCGATGCTCCACGTCGCCGCATCCGGGAGGTACGTGGTCGCGAGATCGGCGTGATCTTCCAGGATCCGTTGGCGGCGCTGAATCCGATCCAGCCGATCGGCAAGCAGGTCGGCGAGATCCTCCGGCGCGGCGGCATGGCCCGCCAGGACGTGCACGCACGGGTGCTCGAGTTGCTCGGCCGGGCCGGGATTCCCGACCCGGAGCAACGCGTCGACGTTTATCCGCACGAGTTGTCCGGCGGGCTGCGCCAGCGGGTGATGATCGCGATGGCGCTGGCCGGTGAGCCGCAGCTGATCATCGCCGACGAACCCACGACGGCGCTGGACGTGACCACCCAAGCGCGCATCCTCCGGCTGCTGGCCGACCTGCGCCACCAGGAGGGGCTGGCCATGTTGCTGGTCAGCCACGACCTGCGGGTCATGGCCCACGTGGCTGACGAGGTGGTCGTCATGTACGCCGGGCGGGTCGCCGAACGAGGCCCCGCCCGGGAGGTGCTCGAACGTCCGCGCCACCCGTACACCCGGGCCCTGGCCAACAACGTGCCGGCGGTCAGTACCAAGACGGCGATCGCCGAGCCTCTGCAGGGAGCGCCGGCCAACCCGTTCGACCGGCCGTCCGGCTGTGCTTTCCATCCCCGGTGTCCGCTGGCCGTGGAACGCTGCCGCACCGAGAAGCCGGAACTGCGCGAGGTCGAGCCCGGACGGTTCAGCGCCTGCCACCGAGCCACGGAGGTGGCGCCATGACGTCGTCCGACCCGGTGCTCGAGATCCGCGACCTGCGCGTCGCGTTCCACGGTCCGCGCCGATCCCTGCGCGGCGGCCGGACGATCACCCAGGCCGTCGACGGCGTCAGCCTCGACATCCAGCCGCAGGAGATCCTCGCGCTGGTGGGCGAGTCCGGCTCGGGCAAATCGACGGTCGCGCGCTGCGTGCTGGGTCTGGTCCAGCCGCAGGAGGGCACGATCACCTACGAGGGCCGGGCCCTCGGCCCCATCGACAAGCGGCCGGCTGAGCTGCAACGCGCGGTCCAGATGGTGTTCCAAGATCCCGGATCGTCGCTGAATCCCCGCATGACCGTCGGGTCGATCATCCGTGAGGCGTGGAAGGTCCATCCCGCCGTGGCCCCGAGCGGCGAGCGACGCGAGGCGATGCGGGAACTGCTCGCCGCCGTCGGGCTCGACGAGGGCGTCGCCGCGCGACGGCCGACCGCGTTGTCCGGCGGGCAACGCCAGCGGGTGAGCATCGCCCGAGCGCTCGCCCTGCGCCCGCGGCTGCTCGTGTGCGACGAGGCGGTCTCCGCGCTCGACGTCTCGGTCCAGTCGCAGATCCTGCGCTTGCTCGTCGAACTGCAACGCACGCGGGAGCTGTCGATCCTGTTCATCACCCATGACCTCGCGGTGGTCCGGCAGATCGCCGACCGCGTGGCGGTGATGCGCAAGGGCGAGCTGGTGGAGTCCACCACCGCCGAGCAGCTGTTCACCAACCCCACCCATCGGTACACCCAGGGCCTGCTTCGCGCCGCCTACGACCTGGAAGGCGCGGTGGAGGTCACATTCGAAGAAGCACGGGAGCAGATCAGTTGAGTAATGACGCGAACCTGCGTACAGACGTCCTGATCGTCGGAGGGGGTGTCGGGGGAGTCGCAGCGGCACTGGCGGCCTTGCGGCGCGGCCGGTCGGTGATCGTCACCGAAGAGCACGATTGGATAGGTGGGCAGCTCACCAGCCAGGCCGTGCCGCCGGACGAGCACACCTGGATCGAGCAGTTCGGCTGCACCCGTTCGTACCGATCGTTTCGCGACAGCGTTCGCGCCTACTACCGCACCTGGTACCCGTTGACGCAGCAGGCCCGCGAGCGCCCCGATCTCAACCCCGGCCTCGGACGGGTGGGCCGGTTGTGCCACGAACCCCGGGTCGCTCTCGCCGTGCTGGAGGGCATGCTGGCGCCGTATCGATCGGCCGGCACGTTGCAGGTCTTGACCGGCCGCCGCCCGGTCGCCGCGCACGTCGACGGCGACCGGATCACCGCCGTCACCGTCGCCGACCGGGCGGGGGAGCACCAGACGATCGAAGCGCCCTACGTCCTGGACGCGACCGAGCTCGGCGACCTGTTGCCGCTGGCCGACGTCGAGCACGTCATCGGTTTCGAGTCGCAATCCGAGACCGGTGAGCCGAGCGCTCCCAGCCAGGCCCAACCACTGAACCAACAGGCGTTCTCGTGGGTGTTGGCGATCGAGCACCGCGACGGCGAGGACCACACCATCGACCGTCCGGACCAGTACGGCTTCTGGCGCGACTACCAGCCCGACGTGTGGCCGGATCGGCTGTTGAGCCTGACCGCGCCGGATCCGCGGACGTTGGAGCCGTTGACCCGCACGTTCGTGCCGAACACGGAGTCCGGCCCGATCATCGCCGACCAGAGCGCCGATCCCGGCGACCGGGATCTGTGGCAGTTCCGCCGGATCTTCGCCCGCGAGCAGTTCCCGCCGGGGTTCGCGACCAGTGACGTCACGGTCGTCAACTGGCCGATGATCGACTATCTGCTCGGTCCGCTGGTGGGTGTCTCCGACGAGGAACGCGCCAAGCATCTGGAAGGCGCCCGGCAGCTCTCGCTGAGCATGCTGTACTGGCTGCAGACCGAGGCGCCGCGGCCGGACGGCGGTGCCGGCTGGCCCGGGCTGCGCACGCGCCCGGACATCATGGGCACCCCTGACGGTCTGGCGATGGCGCCGTACATCCGTGAGTCTCGGCGTATCCGGGCGCACACCACCGTGGTCGAGCAGGACCTGTCGATGACGGTGCGCGGCGACGCCGGCGCGGTGCAGTATCCGGACTCCGTCGGCATCGGCATGTACCGGATCGACCTGCATCCGTCCACCGGCGGTGACAATTACCTCGACGTTCCCAGTAGCCCGTTCCAGATCCCGCTCGGTGCGCTGCTGCCGGTGCGGATGCGCAATCTGCTTCCGGCCGGGAAGAACATCGGGACCACGCACATCACCAACGGCTGTTATCGGCTGCATCCGGTCGAGTGGAACATCGGCGAAGCCGCCGGCGCGCTGGTCGCGCACTGCCTGACCAACTCGCTGACCCCGCAGCAGGTCCACGGCGACGAGCGCCGGCTGGCGACATTCCAGAACGAGCTGCGCTCCGACGGATTCGAGTTGGCCTGGCCAGAGATCAAGGGTTACTGATGCGCACGGGCACCGAGCTGTTGTCCGGGGTGACCGTGCCGCTGGTCACCCCGATGGATCCGGGCGGGCAGCCGTCGGCAGCCGCGTCGCTCGCCCTGTTGGAGGCTATGCATGCCGCCGGGGTGCGCCGGTTGATGCTGCTCGGTAGCAACGGCGAGGGACCGCTCATCCCGACCGCTGCGTTCGCGCCGTTCGTCGCGGACGTGGTTGCGCACTGGCGTTCGCTGAGCGAGTCCGGTGTGGTGACGGTCAACGTGACCGCGCCGGGCACGCTGGACGCCGTCGGCCGGGCGACGATCGCGGCCGACGCCGGAGCCGACGCACTGGTGATGAGCCCGCCGATCTACTTCCACCATCGCGACGTCGAGATCGTGGACCACTACGCCGCGTTGGCCGGGAGCGGCCTGCCGGTGATCGCCTACAACGCGCCGCGGTACAGCAACCCGATCACCGATGCCGTGCTGGACGGCCTGCTGGAGCTGGAACATGTGGTCGGCATCAAGGACAGCTCCGGCGACCTGGCCTTCCTGACCCAGCTCGTCGCTCGCGGTCGCCGCCGTCCCGGCTTCGCCGTCAGCCAGGGAGCCGAGACCAAGCTCGCGGCCGCGCTCGACGCCGGCGCTGACGGCATCACCCCCGGCATCGCCAACATCGCACCCGGCCTCTCGCTTCAGCTCGCCGGCGCACACGCGGCCGGCCAGCGCGACCAGGCTCAACGGCTGCAGGCCCGGATCACCGAGCTGACGAAGATCCACACGATCCGGCCTGGCACCCCGACTGTGAAGGAGATCCTTGCACAGCGGTCCCTGTGCCCGCCCCATGTCGCGCCACCCCTGCGGCGATGTGACGAGGCCGAACGGCATGCGCTTCACGAATTCATCACCCCGCACGAGGACCAGCTACTCCGCCCGGTGAAGGGATCAGCAGCATGACCAAGACCGTGAAACGGCGCCATCTGCTCGGCGCCGCCGGCCTCGCTGGTGTGGCCACCGCATCGTCGGTATCCGTCGGCGCGTCGGCGAGCCCGGCCCCGTTCGACGTCACCGACGCGACCACTCCGCAGGATTTCGGCGCTGTCGGTGACGGCGTCGCCGACGACACCGACGCCGTCCAGCAGGCGATCGACGCCCAGCTGGAGCGGTTGAACAAGATCGTCTACTTCCCGCCCGGAACGTACCGCACCACCCGCCCCCTCGTCGTTCCCGACATCGAGGGCGCCGGCGGTGGCAACTTCAACCGCATCGTCCTGGCCGGAGCGGGCACGATGGGCGTTCGATCGTCCATCATCCGCCCGGATTTCGACGGGACGGCCCTGTTCCTGCGCGCACCGCTGGCCGCCGTCCGGGGCCTGGCCTTCGTCGTCGACGGTGGCTTGAAGAACACCACGGCTATCCACACCGCGCGGGATCCCGAGGCCGAGAACGCGAACACCGACGACATGGACCCGACGATCACCGAGTGCACGTTCATCGAGTTCTACACCGCGGTGAAGCATGTGGGCCGGGGCCTGGTGTTCACGAACAACCTGGTCGCCGTGGGTGACTTCGGGCTCGACATCTCGTGGCCCACCGATGGCGTCTCGGGTAGCGGCGTGCATCTGCTGCCGTACGGGATGCGCAAGTGGCTCATCGAAGGCAACCACTTCCACAGCATGGGCACGGCCATCGTGACCAGCGGGGCCGAAGCCCACCACTTCCGCGGCGCGGTGATCGCGAACAACCTCCTCGACATCGGGCGTCGGCTGTTCTCCGGCGGCATCATCAACTCGACGTTCTCCGGCAACGTGGTCGAGAACGGGTCGAACGGGGCCGCCATCCGCGTCACGACCGGGGGCACGAACCTCACGTTCACCGGCAACGTCCTCGGTGGAGCCGAGCCCGACGGCGGCAACCGCCCGCCGCACGCGATCGAGTTCCGCCCTGAAGCGCAGGCGCGCAACGTCACCATCACGGCCAACAGCTTCAACTGGATCACGCGCTCGCCGGTCTACTTCGCGTCCGCAGCCGAGCAGATCACGGTCTCGGCGAACTCGTTCGACCACTGGAACCTCGACGCGGAGGAGCGCTGGGGCGCGATTCGCGTCAACGGCGACGCTGCCGGTGTGTCGATCGTGGGCAACGTGTTCGGCAGCAACACCGTGCCCGAAGCGCCGCCGGTCCGGGTGGTCGGTGCGCTGTCCGGTTCGACGATCATCGGCAACACGTTCGACAACACCGCCGGCGTCCTGTATGCGGAGTCGCTCGGTGACGAGAATTACGTGGAACGGCGCAGCGCCGGCGCCAACGGCCACGAGGTCACGGCGGCGAAGAACGGTGCGCTCGTCGTACGGGCCACCGGCGCGCCGAGCGCCGGTGCCGACGCCTTCGGCAGCTTCGTGGCCGCCTCGGAACGAGACACCGGTGCCGGGCCCGGAGTCAAGGGCGGTGTGCGCGTGGTGCCGGCCAACGACTCCGGCGCGGCGGCGGTGGAGCTGCTGTGCTCGACGAACGACACGAACGGCGTCGCGGCGATGCGTGTGGACATCAACGGACTGATCCCGACCGCGGACAACGCGCGTGATGTCGGCTCGGCGGAGAACAGGGTCCGGACCGTCCACGCGCACAATCTGCAGTTGGCGGTGGTGCCCGCCGCTGAACTTCCGGAGCCGGCGCCGGGCGCGATAGCACTGGTGACCGACTCGCCGAACCGGGCGCCGATGTTGGTGGTCTCCGACGGCAGCTCGTGGCGGCGCCTGCCGCTGGGCAACCGGATCGACAACTCCTGACCGCGAAGGGATCGACGCGTGCGACTGGCCAGCTTTGTCGCCGATGGCGGCGAACGATGGGGGTTCGTGCTCGACGAACCCGGCACCGGGACGGCGTGGGTGCTCGAGCCCGGCCGCGCCGAGGCGTTCCTCGCCGCGTACGCGTCGATCCCGTCGTCGGGTCTCATCGCCACTCGGCCACGGTTTCTCGGCGAGCCCTGGCCGGGCACGCTCACCGAGTTCCTCGCCCTCGGCGACGAGGGCATGGCGGTACTGTCCCGGCTGGTGACCTACGTTCGGCGGTTCGTGGCGAGCGCGGACGCGGCGCTGTTCCCACGCTCAGGCCACCCGGTCGCCGAGGTCGAGCTGCTCGCTCCCATCCCGCGGCCCCGCCTCTACTGGGGGCTGGTCACCAACGCTGCGTCGTTCGTCCGCAACAACCCGAAGACCCCCATCGTCAACCTGTTCCCGCTCGGGCACCATCGCCCGCAAGGGGCGGCGATCGGCGCCGGGGCTCCGGTCACGTTCCGCAACGGGCATCACCAGCCGCTGATGTCGTTCAACGTCGAGCTCGGCGTGGTGATCGGCGCACCCGGCCGATACATCCCGATCGAGCGGGCGATGGATCACGTGGCCGGTTACACGGTGGTCAACGACGTCGCCGGGACGTACTACTACGGCATCGTCCCCGGCAACGCGGGCCGTGGATATTCACTGCCGGACGGCTACAGCGACTGGCTGTATCAGGTGACGGCCTCGTGGGCCGGCAAGAAGGCCGACAGCCTCGCACCCATGGGGCCGTACCTGGTGACGAAAGACGAGGTCGGCAACCCCTACGACCTGCTGATGTACACGCGGCAGTCGGGGTGGACTCGTGACCGCGCGCACACCGGGGCGATGCTGTTGGGCATCGAACGGGTCATCGCCTGGTACTCGTCGTTCGCCTCGCTGTACCCGGGCGACGTCATCCACTTCGCGACGATGGGGGTCGACGGCCTGCCGGTCCCCGCCGCCGAGGCCGCGGGTCCCGATACACGGTTGGATGTCGAGATCGAGGACATCGGCACCCTGGTGAACCCGGTGGCCGTGGCCGACAGCCCCGGCGACGCGGCCGAGCGGTCCGCGGTGCCACTGGAGTCGCACCCGTCGTATGCGGTACGTGAGGTCGCCACGTCACCAGGTGCGGTCCTGGAGTCGCCGCAGCAGTGGTCGGCCGGATCGGCCCGGCATTTCTACACCTCGTTCGGCAACTACGCGGGGGCCGAACAGGCCGAGAACCTGCCCCGGCTGGAGGTGCCGCGCTTCCTGAACGGCCCGGCCAGCTCGCTCGGCGTCAGCGGATCGCCCGTCGAGATTCCGCCACGAGCCGGCGACCTCGTCGTGAGCATCGAGCTGGCCGTCGTCGTCCGTGCGCTGGCGGCCGACGTGGCCGATGGGAACGAGCTCGTCTTGGGCTACACGCCGATGGTGTCGCTGTCGGACCGCTCGTTCGCCGACGCGGTGGTGGAGCCGGCCCGGGCGGGTGAACGGGGGATCTGCGCCATGTACGGCCGGTGGGCCGACGGGTTCAACGTCGTGCGCGCGGCACCGGCCCCGTTGCCGGACCATGACTGGCAGGATCGGGAGATGACACTGCACGTCGGCGAGACCGTGGTGCGCGGTTCCACATCGGCCTACATCGCCGGTCCGCAACGGTTGCTCGCCACGATCTCGGCCATGATCACTCTTTTTCCCGGGGACGTGATCACGCTCGGCGCGACCGAGGTGAGGGTCGTGCTCAGCAAAGATCACTACGAGGCCGGCGTGGTGGTGCGCGGCGAGATCGAGGGCCTCGGCGAGGTGCACGCCGAACTCGTGCCGCACCACTCGGCGAGCGGGGCATGACCACCGCCGAGCGCCCCAACATCGTGCTGATCCACTGGCACGACGTCGGCACTCATCTGGGTGCGTACGGTCACGGCGACGTGACCAGTCCCGCCATCGACGAGCTGGCGGCTCAGGGACTCCGGTTCGACCGCGCGTTCTGCACCACACCCTTGTGCAGTCCGGCCCGGGGCTCGCTGTTCACCGGCCGATACCCGCACAACCACGGGTTGATGGGCCTGGTGAACAGAGGCTGGGAGTACCGCCCAGGCCAGCGCACCGCGCCGGCGCTGCTGTCCGAGCTCGGCTACCGAACCGCTCTCATCGGTCAGCAGCACGAGAGCCGGGACCCGTCCCGGCTCGGTTTCGACGAGCTGTACCCCTGGGATGCAGGCGCGGCGCGATGCGGCCCGGTGTCGGCGAAGGCGGTGGAGTGGCTCGAGTCCGCACCGGCCGAGCCGTTCTTCTTGACGGTCGGGTTCTTCGAGACGCACCGTCCGTACCCGGCGGCGCAGTACCCACCGGTGGATCCGGCCTCGGTGGATGTTCCGCCATTCCTGCCGGACAACCACCACACCCGGGGGGATCTGGCCGGATTCCTCGGCTCGATCCGCGTGGCCGATGCCGCCACCGGCCGCGTCCTCGATGCCATCGAGCGGACCGGGCTCGCCGAGTCCACCCTGGTCCTGTTCACGACCGACCACGGGATCGCGTTTCCGCGAGCGAAGGGCACGCTGTACGACCCGGGCATCCGAGTGGCGTTGCTCGCCCGCCCGCCCCGCGCGTGGCACGTCGCGGCTGGCACGGCGGACGGGCTGATCAGTCATGTGGACGTGCTGCCCACCCTGCTCGACCTCGCCGGTGGCCAGATTCCGCCGTCTGTCCAAGGGACCAGTTTCGCCGCGGTCCTGCGCGGTGAACCCGCTGAACCACGCACGGAGATTTTCGCCGAGAAGAACTTCCACGACGAGTACGACCCGATCCGCTGCATTCGCACGGACCGCTTCGCCTACATCCGCAACCTCGAGCCGGGAACGCCGATGCGGCTGTCAGGTGACATCGAAGCGGCCCCGGTGCGCTCGGGCCTGGGCGAGGACCATCTGCGGCCCCGGCCGGTCGAAGAACTCTACGATCTCGACGCCGATCCGTGGCAACTGCGCGATCTCGCCCCGGATCCCGCCTACACCCAGGTGAAGCGCGAGCTCACGGCACGCCTCGAAGCGTGGATGGCCGAGACGAACGACCCGGTCCTGTCCGGAGCTGTCGACACGCCGCGGCTACCACCAGGCACACCCGGCAGGAAGGACACCAAGCACGATGAGTGATCAGGCGGCGCCATCGACTCGACCGAACGTCGTGTTGGTGGTGATGGACGACCTCGGCTACGGCGATCTCGGGTGCATGGGCAACCCGATCCTGCGCACGCCACGCATCGATTCCATCGCCGCCAACGGCATCACGCTGCGGCACATGTACGCGGCGTCGTCGGTGTGCACACCGTCGCGGGCGGCCCTGATGACCGGGCGGTATCCGCAGCGGGTCGGGTTGCCGCGGGTGCTGAATCCGCGGGACGGCGCCGGCCTGTCGTCCTGGGAGTACACGCTGCCGCAGATGTTGCGTGACGCCGGGTACCGCACGGCGATGTTCGGCAAGTGGCACCTGGGGTGCCGCCCGGAGCATTATCCGACCCGGCACGGCTTCGACGAGTACGCCGGGCTGCTCTACAGCAACGACATGCATCCGGTGGAGCTGTTCGACGGCGAGGAGATCTCGGCCACCGACGTCGATCAGGCGGCACTGACCGGTTCTTACACCGACCAGGCCATCGACTTCATCGAACGGCACGCCGGCGAGCCGTTCTTCGTCTACGTCGCGCACACGATGCCCCACGTGCCGCTGCACGTGACCGACGAGTTCCGCGGCTGTTCGGCCGGCGGAACGTACGGTGACGTCGTCGAATGCCTCGATCACCACATCGGGCGACTGCTCGACACGATCGCCGACCTCGGGCTGGCCGACGACACCATCGTCATGGTCACCAGCGACAACGGTCCGTGGTTCGAAGGCAGTACCGGCGGGCTGCGCGGCACCAAGATCCACACCTATGAGGGCGGCGTCCGGGTGCCGTTCGTCGCCCAGTGGCCGGGACACATACCCGCGGGCGCGGTGTCGGACGAGCCGGTGTGCCTGTTCGATCTGCTGCCGACGTTGGCGGCGCTGGGCGGTGGGGAGTTGCCGCACGACCGGCCGATCGACGGCGTCGACATCTCGGCCGTGCTCTCCGGCGCATCGCTTCGGCAGCCGCGAACGCTGTACTTCTTCCACTGGTGGACGCTCAACGCCGTGCGCTCCGGCCGGTGGAAGTTGCACCTCGACCGGCATCCGCGCGATCCGAACCGGGCGCATGGGCGTGAGCTGCCGCAGTTGTTCGACCTCGAACTCGACCCGGCCGAGACCTACGACCTGAAAGACCGCCACCCCGACGTCCTGGACCAGCTCACCGCACGCGCCGCGAGTTTCGCCACCGAGATCACCGACCAGCAACTGGCAGCCGAAGCCCGTGCGGCCGGTCGGAAGTCGGTGCCGGCGGGCGCTGGGGCCGGAGCCCGCTAGCTGCGTCGGGTCAGGGCGACCCGCCGGCGGTGTCACGCACCATGTCGATGGCGGCCTCGACCAGACGCTCGACCGTCCCAGGCTGATAGCGGGTGCTGCCGACTTCGTACCCGAGGTGGTCGAAGTCGCTGAGGCAGGGCAGGTAGCTCTCGGCTCGATGGGCGTAGCCGACGAGCAACACCCCGTCACCCAACGCGTTGCGCAGGCGGGCCGCCGCGCCGTGGAGAGGTTCGCCGGGCAGGGCCACGAGCCGCAGGTTCTCGCCGATGGTGAGCACCTGGACGGGCAAGGTGCTGGTCGCGCCCGACGGGAGATCGACGCCCAAGTACGGCGGGTTCTCGCCCATCAGGTCCTCGATCCACCACCGTGCTCGCCGGGCGATCGCCGTCGTGTGTTCGGCCGATGTCCGCGCGCTGGCGATGGCGTGGTCGGCGTCAGCGAGTTCCGCCCGGACCGTGTCGGCGGTGAGTGGTTCTTTGGTCTCGACCTGGACGTGGCGCACCTGCCCCCGCAACCGTGCGCCGTCGACGGCGCGGGCCACCGACGGCATCGGAGCGGCGACCTTCATGCCCCGGCTGAGGTTCATCGTCCAGTTGTCTCGGGCCGCACGCTGGGCGGTCAGGATCGCATCAGCGGCACGGGTGCCGACCTGCCGCCCGAACAGGCGCATGTCGCCCGGGCTGTGATCGTGAAAGATCGGATTCGCGTCGCCGGCGAAGCCCTGAAAGAACACGGCCTGCCCGCCGCAGATCTCCTCGACGGTGTCGCAGACGACGCCCGGATAGTCGCGTGAGTAGGCGACGGTGTCGCCGTCCAACACGGTCGGGTGACAGGCCATCGTCACGATCGAGGCGATGACCTCGTCCGCGGTATCCGACACGGCCAGGAGGACCGAACCGGTGCCGTCCACGGTGCCGGCCGGCTCGCGCCGGTGCCGGACGAGCTCGGCGGCGGAGAAGCCGGTATGGAACAGCCGCGCGGGGACGGCCACACGTTCGGCGGCCAGGGCGCATCGCTGCGCGGCAGCGGAGAGCTCCTGGTGCAATGCGGTGCTGCCAGGCCCGGCGATGGCCGGTCCGCAGTGCGTGTGCGTGGCGCTCACCAGAACGTGCTGGGTGTTGATACTCAACGCGGCGGCGATGTCGGCAGCCACGGTGTCCACGAGCTGCGTCGGCACGTAGAGCAGGTCGAAAGCGACCAGGGCGAGGACGCTGCGCCCCTGGCGGATGACGACGACTCGGCAGAACAAGTCGTCCAGGACGCCGTCCGACGAGCCCGCCCGCGACGCGTAGCCGCCCATGGCACCGCCTGGCTGCGGAGTGACCACCTCGGCCGCGACGCCCACCTGGACTGCTGCCGCCTCCTGCCCGGCTCCCATGATCGCCGACGTTATCACCCGGGATGTCACGAACGACCGTGGATGATCATGGAAAGCGGGTACGCAGCGCGCAACCGTCGTCGTCCATTGGAGGACCTCATGCCGACCAACGGCGAACACTCCGCGCGCGAAGCGCTCCTGGCTGCCTTGCTGCGCAAGGTGGAGAGCGATACGTATCCGTCGACCACGATGCTCGACATCATCGAGAGCTTGCTCACCGAAGACGAAGTGCCGGGATACGTGCAGTTCCTGGTCGACCGGATCGACGAAGACCTCTATCCGAGTATTCCGATGATCCGCCGGGTCCAGGCCCTGGTGTGAGGTGGTGCGGCGCGAAGGCGCCGGCCCTGGTCGTTTGTGTCCGGGCGGTAGGGGTACCGGTCAGATCGTGACAAACCGAACCATTCCTGCGAGTGCGGGAGAACGTCGATGACTTCCTCGAGTGCGCGGATCGCTGCGGCGGTGGCCAGCGGCTACCTGCTGGGACGCAGGAGAAAGATCAAGCTGGCAATCATGGTTGGCGGTCTGCTGGCCGGCAAACGGATCGCCACGACGCCTCGAGGCCTGCTGAAGCAGGCGAACGAGTACATCGAGGCGAATCCCGAGCTCGCCAAGTTGTCCGAGAGCGTTCGCACCACGCTGATGGACTCGGCCCGCCAGGCTGCGGTCGGCACCGCCAGCAACCGCATCAACCGGCTCAGCGACACCATCCACGAGCGCGTCGGCAAGCTCGCCGTCATCGAGCCGTCCGCCGACGGTGCAGAAGGTGACGCCGAGCAGGAGGCGGAGGAGGAACGGGAGCCGGACGCAGCGGCGCAGCCGGACGAGGAGAAACAGTCCGAGGTAGAGGCGCAGCCGGACGAGGAACAGCCGGATGAGGAACAGCCCGAGGGGGAGGCGCAGCCGGACGAGGAGCAGCCGGACGAGGAGAAACAACCCGCCCGCAAGGCGAGCGCCAAGAAGGCCGCGCCGAAGAAGCGTCAGGCAGCGAAGAAGACGGCCGCGACCAAGTCGACCGCCAAGAAGTCGGCGTCCGGATCGTCGGCTACGGCGAAGAAGTCGACCTCGTCGCGCGGGTCGAGGACGGCGAAGAAGGCCGGGTCCCAGTCCGGAGCGGCCAGGACGCGGGGGTGACATGACATGGCGACCGAGACCGACGAACCGAGAACATCGCCACTGCAGTCCATCATGGATGAACTGCCGCTGGACCGGTTGAAGGACGAAGCCAAGCAGGGCGCACAAGCGCTGAGTCAATGGGCGCTGCAGTCGGCGACCAGCCGGATCACCGACCTCACCAGCAAGTTCGACAGTGTCGGCGACGGTGGCGTGGCCAAGGAAGCCGCCAAGGGCGCCGTGGAGGACTCCTCACCGGTCAAGGGTGCGGTCAAGGGCGGACTACGCGGAGCCTTCGACTCTGCCAAGGACAAGATCGGCGACATCATGCCCGGTGGCAGCTCGGGTAGTGGCGGCAAGGAAGCGACCCGGTCGACGAACATCATCGAAGAGATCGACATCGGGCTGCCGGTCGACGTCGTCTACAACCAGTGGACGCAGCTGCAGGACTTTCCCCGCTTCATGAAGAAGGTCGAAAGCGTCGAGCAGGAGTCCGACGAGAAGGTCACCTTCCAGGCCCAGGTGCTGTGGTCGCACCGTACGTGGGACGCGACGATCATCGAGCAGGTCCCCGATGAGCTCATCGTCTGGCGCTCGACTGGCGAGAAGGGACATGTCGACGGGGCTGTGACGTTTCACGAGCTAGCGCCCCGCCTGACGCGGGTGATCGTCGTCCTGGAGTACTACCCGAAGGGCTTCTTCGAGCGCACCGGGAACATCTGGCGGGCGCAGGGGCGTCGAGCGCGCTTGGAGCTGAAGCACTTCCGCCGCCACGTGATGATGAACCTTTTGCCCGATCCCGATCAGGTCGAGGGCTGGCGCGGCGAGATCCACGACAGCGAAGTGGTCGCCGGACACGGTGAAGCCGAATCGGATCAGGAGTCCGTCGCGGACGAGGCCGGCGAGGAGTACGAAGACGAGCCCGCCGATGACGAGTTCGAGGACGAGGCCGCCGAGGAGGAGTACGAGGACGAGCCCGAGGACGAGGAACTCGAAGACGAGGCCGCCGAAGACGAAGAGGAACCCATCGAGGACGAAGCGGACGAGGAACCGCCTCGTCGCCGACGTCGAAGCACACGCTGAAAACCGAAGGGTGATCGCATGACCGTGATGAATCAGTCGCGTGGCGGGCGCGGCCAACTGGAACGGCCGTCGCCGAGCGGACTCGCTGAAGTCATCGACATCATTCTCGACAAGGGCATGGTGATCGACGCCTACGTGCGGGTCTCGCTCGTCGGCATCGAGTTGCTCACCATCGATGCCCGCATCGTCATCGCGAGTGTCGACACGTACTTGCGATTCGCCGAGGCGACGAACCGTCTCGACCTGTACGAGAAGGGCGGCAAGGACCTCACCACGCTCATGGGCGACGGTGCGCGCGAGGGCGCCAAGGGCAAGACCTCCGGCGCGATCGAAGGCATCAAGGAAGCCGTCACCGGCGGCGATGACGACGACGAACAGCCTCGACGGCGGCCTGCCAAGGCGACCAGCTCGCGTCGGCGAAGGAGCGAGTCCGAATGACCGTCACTCATCAACAGCGCGCCGGCGGCGGCGTGCCGTCGGCCGGGCAGGCGTCGTACGTCTACGCCATCGTGCCGGCAGCGACCGAGCTCGTACCCGACCTCGCCGGTCTGGACGACCAGCCGGTCGGTCTCATCCGCCACGGCTCCGTGGGCGCGATCGTGGGCTCGGTACCGTCAGGTCGCCCGCTCGGGCGGCGCAACGACCTGATCGCCCACATGCGAGTCGTGGACGTCATGGCCACGCAGGGACCGACCGTGCCGGTTCGGTTCGGGTCGGTCCTCACCGACGCCGCCGAGGTCGAGTCGGACCTGCTCGCGCCGAACACGTCGTATTTCAGCGACGTGCTGGCCTACGTCGCCGGTCGGCGTCAGTTCATCGTCCGCGGTCGTTACGACGAAGAGACGGTGCTGGCCGAGATCGTGTCCGAACGCCGCGACATCGCTGAGCTCAGGGACCGCACGCGCGAACTGCCCGACGACGTCGGGCTGGCGGAGAAGGTTCACCTCGGTGAACTCGTCTCGCACGCCCTGGACGCCAAACGCGCCGACGACGCACGCGCCGTCCTCGAGCGGTTGCGCCCGCACGCGGTGGACTGGAACACACGCGCGTCGGCGGACGTGGACGATCTCATCCATGTGTCGTTGCTGGTCGACGACCACGACCGGGACACCTTCGAGGAGGCCGCGGAAGCCGCCGCGACCGCCCTGGCCGGCCGGGCCAGACTGCGCCTGCTGGGCCCGTCGGCGGCCTACGACTTCGTTCCGGACGTCTGACGATGGGCCTGTTCACCGGATTGTTGACGCTGCCCCTCGCGCCGGTTCGCGGCGTGGCCGCCGTTGCGGAGGTGGTGCGCGAACAGGCTGAACGTGAGTACTACGACCCCGCCGTCATCCGTCGCAAGCTGGAGGAGATCGAACGCCAGCGAGCCGAGGGGACGCTGTCCGAGCAGGACGCCGAGGCGATGGAGGACGAACTGACCGCTCGACTCATCCAGCAACCCCTCGGCCCGGTCGACGAGGAGCGTTGACACCATGGCGACATCGAAGACATCGGAGTCGAAGTCGAGTGCATCGGGCTCGAAGTTGAGCACGTCGTCGAGATCGAGCACATCGGGGTCGCGATCGAGCACGTCGGGGAACAAGCAGGCACGAGCCGCGCCGAGCGGAAGAAAGCCGGCCATCTCCGACGTGGTCGCCCGGGCAGGTGAGGCCCTGACCGCCATGACCGGACACGACATCGAGGGCGTGGTGGGCATCGAACGCCTCGACGACGGATGGCGCGTGCAGATCGAAGTCGTGGAACTGCGTCGAATACCCGCCACGACCGACCTGCTCGCCGTGTACGAAGTCGATCTCGACGCCGATGCGGAGCTCAGCGGGCTGCGGCGGATGCGCCGGTACCACCGTGGGCAGCCGAGGGAGGACTGACGAACGTGACCAACGGTATGAGCAGGCCCGCGCCGGCGCGGCCGTACGGGTCGGCAGTAGCCGCCGCGCCGCAGCCGGCGAACATCGCCGACGTGCTGGAACGCGTGCTGGACAAGGGCATCGTGATCGCCGGCGACATCCGAGTCAACCTGCTGGACATCGAACTCCTCACGATCAAGATCCGGCTCTTGATCGCCTCGGTCGATCGCGCCCAGGAGATGGGGATCGATTGGTGGCGGCGCGACCCGTTGCTCTCCGACGACCAGAACGATCTCATCGAGGAGAACGAACGCTTGCGTCAGAAGATCGAGTCGCTGGAGTCGTCGAATGAGTGAACCGGCGTGCTATCTCTACGGCATCAGCCGCCACGTCGGCGCGGCTGATCTGGACGGTATTCGTGGCCTCGGCGGCGAACCGGTACGACCAGTCGAGAGCGACTCCGGCCTGGTCGGCATCGTGAACACCGTCGACCTCGACGACTTCGGCGAGGAAGCGCTGGAGCGCAGCCTCCAAGACCTCACCTGGCTGGCCGAGACGGCCCAGACACACCATGCCGTCCTGTGCGACGTCGCGGCCAGAGCACCGGTCGCACCATTGCGTCTGGCCACGGTGTGCCTGGGCGAATCCAGCGTGCGGGCTCGGTTGGACCGCTCGGCAGCGGACTTGCACAGCAGCCTCGACCTGATCTCCGGGCGCGCGGAATGGAGCGTCAAGGTCTTCGCCGAACCGCCGGCACCGGTCGAAGACCTCGCCGGGGCCGCGTCGTCGGCAGCGCCGGCCGGAAGCGGGCGCGAGTACCTCGCCCGGCGCCAAGCCCAGGTCAGTAGCCGCCACCAAGCCGCCGAGCGGGCGGCCACGGTGGCCAACGACGTGTACGCCGAGGTGAGTCGGCACTCGAGCGACACGCGCAGGCTGGCACCACAGGACGCACGGCTGACCGGCGAGACCGTGCCGATGACGCTCAACGCGGCGTGCCTGGTCGGCGCTGAGGACACGCCCGCGTTCTGTGCGGCCGTGGAGTCGCTGCGCGGGCGCTACGAACAGTCGCGTATCGAGTACGCAGGGCCGTGGCCGGCCTACTCCTTCGTCTCGGTGGGTGAGCCATGACCCAGGCGTTGGCCCCCGCCGTCCCGCCGGGGCAGATCGCTTTGGTGGACCTGCTCGACCGGCTACTTGGCACCGGGGTCGTGCTGGCCGGTGACGTCACGATCTCGTTGGCCGGCGTCGACCTCGTCCGGCTGGAGTTGCGCGCGTTGCTCAGCTCGGTCCGGGCAGCGCAGGAAGGCGGCTGAGTATGAGCACACCGCGACTGCCGAGCATCCTCCCGCAGCGGTTGGAGACCGACCCGGATTCGGTGGAACGCGACCTGTTCAAGCTCGTTCTCACCATCATCGAACTGATCAGGCAGCTCATGGAGCGGCAGGCCCTGCGCCGCGTCGACCAAGGTGACCTCAGCGACGAGCAGGTCGAGGCGCTGGGGGTGGCGCTCATGCGGCTCGACCAGGCGATGGCGGAGCTGCGCGGCCGCTACGACCTGAGCGTCGAAGATCTCAACATCGACCTCGGGCCGCTCGGCCCGCTGCTGGCCACCGACGCGTGAGCCCAGGCGGGTCAGATGTCGCTCGCGCGCCGAGTCTGGATGATCGCGGCCGCGGTTTCGCGTAGTTCGGAGTGCTGCTCGGTCGAACGACGGCGAAGCATCGCGAACGCCTGTTCAGCGTCGACGCCGTAGCGTTCCATGAGGATGCCTTCGGCCTGACCGACCATGTTGGACACGTCGACCTGCTCGCGGAGGCGATCCTCGGCGGCTGACGACATCAGGGCCACGGAGGCGTGCCGGGCGAACGCGGAGCCGAGTTCGAGCTCGTCCGGGCCGAACGCGCCCGGGGCTTCGGCGTAGAAGTCGGCCACCCCGACGCGTTGATCCGGCGTGCCGAGAGCCACGGCCATCATGCTGCGCCAGTTCAGGTCCGCGGCGCGGGCCGCCCACTCCGGCCACCGCTCCTCGGTGGTGAGGTCGTGGACGACGATCGCCGTCCCGTCGTGCATACAACTCAACGACGGACCGTCAGCGAGCCTGATCTGCAGGTCGTGGGCCCTGCTCACCAGCCGATGGGTGCAGGCGGCCGACCGCATCGATCCGTCCGGCCGCCGGGTGAGCAGCCCGGTGTCGCCCGTACCGACGAGGTGCCATGCGTGGCGGGTCAGGGCGGCCAAGGTGCGATTGGGGCTGCGCTCTTCGTGGAGATCCATCGCCACAGTGGCGAGTACCTGGGGGGCGTCAGGTCGCATGGGCATCCGCCTCTCGGAACGTCCGGGCTTGCCGGCGCCCTGGCCGGCAGTTCCGCGAGCCAATCCATCGTCTAATTCGCCACTTGAGCACAAAACGATGGGCACGCAAACCGGTTTGCCCGAAGTAAACCTTCTCCCACCACCCGGTTTCTCCGGCGCCAGTGAAAT
>NZ_DAHVSH010000181.1:0-6795 GCF_027324685.1 Haloactinopolyspora sp. | reverse complement strand
GATCTGGCGGCCGTGTCGCCGCAGCTGACCCCGGCCGTGCGTCAGGTGCTGTCGGTGCCGGGAGCACTGGCCTCCCGCGCGGCCAAGGGCGGCACGGCACCGGATCGCGTCCGCGAACAACTGGGCTCGGTGCGCGAGCGCATCAGTGAGGCCCGCACCTGGCTCGCCGCTCACCGATGATCATGTTCGCGTGGGAATCGCTTCCCGGAGGCCTGACCGGACCCGTTACGGTGTGTGTGGACCGACGTTAGGGAAGGAACATCCGGCACGTGAGTCCGAGCAGTCCGAACATAGTGTTCATCATGTCCGACGATCATGCCTCGCACGCGATCAGCGCCTACGGCAGCACGATCAACCAGACGCCACACCTCGACCGGCTCGCCGACGGCGGCGTGCGTTTCGACAATGCGTTCTGCACCAACTCGATCTGCACGCCGAGCCGAGCATCGATCCTGACCGGCACGTACAACCACGTCAACGGCGTGACGACCCTGGCGACGCCGTTCGACACCCGGCAGCCGAGCTTTCCCGGGCTGCTGGCCGAGCAGGGCTATCAGACGGCGCTGTTCGGCAAGTGGCACCTGGGACACGGCGGTCTGCACGATCCGCGCGGGTTCGACGAGTGGGCCGTGTTTCCCGACCAGGGCGACTATCACGATCCGGAGATGATTCATCCCGATGGCCGGCGGGTCCACCGGGGCTACGCGACGGACATCGTCACCGACATGTCCCTGGACTGGCTCGAGCGACGCGACCCTGCCCGCCCGTTCTGCCTGCTCGTCCACCACAAGGCCCCGCACCGGCCCTGGGAGCCCGACGCCGCGCATGCCGACATGTACACCGACGTCGACATTCCCGAGCCGCCGACGCTTCGCGACGACTACTCCGGGCGATCCGAAGCGGCCGCGGCTGCGACGATGCGCATCGACCGCGACCTGAAGCCCGACGACCTCAAAGAGCCGGTGCCCGAGGGCCTGTCCGCTGACGAGGAGCTGTCGTGGCGGTACCAGCGCTACATCAAGGACTACCTGCGCTGCGTGGCGTCGATCGACGACAACGTCGGGCGGTTGCTCGACCGGCTCGACGCGGCCGGGCTGAGCGATGACACGCTCGTCGTCTACACCTCTGACCAGGGGTTCTTCCTCGGTGATCACGGGTGGTACGACAAGCGCTTCATGTACGAGGAGTCGCTGCGCATGCCCCTGCTCATGCGCTATCCGCGCGTCATCCAGCCGGGGTCGTCGTGCGACGCGATGGTGCTCAACGTCGACTTCGCGCAGACCTTCCTCGATCTGGCGCGGGTGCCGGAGCTGCCGACGATGCAGGGCAGGAGCTTGACGCCGTTACTGCAGGGCAACGTCCCCGACGACTGGCGCACCTCGATGTACTACCGCTACTGGATGCACGACGACTTCTTCCATCACGTCCGGGCGCATTACGGGGTTCGCACGCATCGGTACAAGCTCATCCACTACTACGGAGAAGGCTTCGGGTTGCCGGGCAACACCGACCGCACATTCGAGCCCGACTGGGAGCTGTTCGACCTGGAACATGACCCGATGGAGCTGAACAGCGTTCATGACGACCCGGCCTACGCGTCGGTACGCCGCGACCTCGAACGCGAACTCGACCGCCTGCAGCGTGAGGTGGGTGACCAGCCGGCAGCATCGTTGACGGTGTCGTGAGGCGGCGACACTGGACAGTGCCGCGTCCAGGGGTAGCGTCGGGACTGTCGGCGCCGTCACCGCGGTGCGCCCGGCCAGCGGGCGCGCGCCGGCCATCCTAGCCGAAGGGGAGCCGATCATGGCGCACAGTTCCCGAACGATCGACCCGGGCGACCCGCAAGACGAACGGGTCGCCGGCCTGTCGCTCGCCGCCGCGTACACCTGGGCCTATCTACCGCTCGTGCTCGACGACGACGGGCGCGCCAAAGACCAGCCCGCGGTGTTCAACGGACGGTTGTGGCCGTTGCGCGCCGACGCGCATCCGACGTCGTCGATGACCGACGACATCGCCGAGCTCGTGACGGCGGGGTTACTGTGCCGGTACTCCGTGGACGGCCACGATTACGTGCACGTGCCGGACTGGAAACAGCGGCAGAGGATCGACCGGCCGGCGCGCTCGGCACTGCCGCGCTGTCCGACTCACGATTCCGCGCTCGACGACATCGCGGCCACGCTCGGGCGGGTGCCCGAGCAGCTCGGCTCGGCCTTCGGCAGTGCGGCAGGCCGGATCGACACCGCTCGGCTCGGTGCCGCGTTCGCTCGGGTGGTCGAAGACGTCACGTTTCCCATCGACCCGGCCAAGGCGGCGAGTTACGGGCAGCGCGTCCGTGAGTATCTGGCCGGTGATGTGACATCGTCGCCCGGTGGTGCGACGTCGCCGTCGGCCGACACGACGGCCGGCGACACGAGGGCCGATGACATGCGGGCAGACGACGTCACGGTCGAACGGCAGTCGCCGGACACCGATGCCTGGCGCACGGCCACCGACGATCTCTCCGACGACGAGTCGCGGCGGGACCGGCCGTACTGATCGACCTGGCTGGCCGGGATCCTGCCCTGCACGGCACGGGCCAGAGCCGTGATGTGCTAGGCCGATGACGTGTGCTTCGCACACGATGCGGCGCGTTCGAGCAGCAAGTCACGCTCCCGGCTGTTACGGGTCAGCGACGCAGCATGCTCGAACTCCGCCCGCGCTTCGTCATGCCGCTGGAGCTTGACGAGCAGGTCGCCGCGAACACTGGGCAGCAGGTGGTAATTCTTCAACGCGGGCTCCGAGCCGAGGGCGTCGACCAGTTCGAGTGCCGGCGCCGGGCCGTAGGCCATGCCGACCGCGACGGCGCGGTTGAGCTCGACCACCGGCGACGGGGTCACCTGCGACAACGCGGTATACAGCGCGGCGATCCGCGCCCAGTCGGTCTCTTCTGCCGTCCGAGCACGCGCATGGCATGCCGCGATGGCGGCTTGGAGCAGATAGGGCCCGGCCGGTTGGCCGAGCGCCTGGGCTCGATCGAGTGCGGCCAGGCCGCGGTTGATGAGCAGGCGGTCCCACCGAGTGCGGTCTTGGTCCAGCAGCAGGATCGGCTCGCCCGACGCCGATGTGCGCGCCCTGGTTCGCGACGCCTGGATCTCCATCAGGGCCACCAGCGCGTGGACTTCGGCCTCGTTCGGCATCAGCTCAGCGAGGATCCTGCCCAGGCGCAACGCGTCCTCGCACAGCGCCGGGCGCAGCCAGTCGTCGCCGGCGGTTGCGGAGTACCCCTCGTTGAACACGAGGTAGATGACTTCGAGCACCGACGACAGCCGCTCGATGCGGTCGTCGCCGACAGGCAGCTCGAATCGGACGTCGTTCTTGGTGAGTGTCCGTTTGGCCCGGACGATGCGCTGGGCGATGGTCGATTCGGGCACCAGGAACGCCCGCGCGATCTCGTCCGTCTTCAGCCCGCCCAGGGTGCGCAGCGTCAATGCGACGCGTGCTTCGGTCGACAGGACGGGGTGACAGGCGGTGAAGATCAGCCGCAGCAGATCGTCGCCGATGTCGTCGTCGAACGCGTCCTCGAGGTCCGGCTCCGTGCGAGTCTGCAGATCGTGGCCCAGCAGCTCCTGCTTGCGTTCCAGGCGCTGCTGGCGGCGGAGGTGATCGATGGCACGACGTTTGGCGATGGCCATGAGCCAGGCGCCCGGCTTGTCCGGGACGCCCGACTCCGGCCATTGCTCGAGGGCAGCGACCAACGCATCCTGGGCGAGGTCTTCAGCCAGCCCGATGTCGTGCACCATCCGCCCCAAGCCAGCGATGACCCGGGCAGATTCCATCCGCCAGACGGTGTCGATGGTGCGGTGAATGTCCGACGTGGCCACGCGCCTATCAGAACAGTTTCGCCTCCGGCCCGGCAAGATGACCCGAGGCCGACCGTCACGGCTGGCGACCGGCCGACTGCGCGCGAAGACGCTCCTCCTGAGCTTGGATCTCCGGCGTGTACGCCTCGCCGAAGTCGGCGGGTTCGAACAGCGGCCGCAGCTCGAGCTCGAAGTCGTCGCCGCCGGGGCACCGCTTGGCCCATTCGAGGGCCTCGTCGAACGACTTGACCTGCCACAGCCAGTAACCGGCGACAAGCTCCTTGGTTTCGGTGAACGGTCCGTCGACGACGGAGGGCTTGCCGCCCGAGAACCTGACCCGGGCGCCCTTCGAGCTGGGTTGCAGGCCGTCCCCGTCGAGCATGACACCGGCCTTCACCAGTTCTTCGTTGTACGCCATCATCGACGTGAGTTCCTCCTCTGTGGGCATGACGCCCTGCTCGGAGTCGGCGTTCGCCTTCATGAAGACCATGACTCGCATCGTGGTGCCTCCCTTTCGCTGCGCCGGGCCCCGGCCGTCGTCGGCCTGGTCCGAACCCCGCGCTCACACACGCGTCGTACACATCTTCGGCCGATCGACACGTTCGGGACAGAAATTTCCGCCACGGATCCGGGCCGGTCGTGCTGTCGAGGCGGCGGCGTCCGATACTGGCGCGGTGGACAAGGGTACGCAGCGACGCTCGATCAACCGGAGCGATCTCGCGCGCACAGGTCTCGAAGTCGCCCCTGAGCTGCTCGGATGTGTACTTCGGCACGAGTCGGCCGAGGGGGTGGTGGCCGTACGGCTCACCGAAGTCGAGGCCTACATGGGCGCCGACGACCCGGGGTCACATGCCTACCGAGGACGGACGAAGCGCAACGAGGTGATGTTCGGCCCGGCAGGACACTTGTACGTCTACTTCACCTACGGCATGCATTTCTGCGCCAATGTCGTGTGCGGCGAACCGGGTCGGGCGACGGCGGTCCTGCTGCGCGCGGGCGAGGTCGTGGAGGGCGAGGAGTTGGCCTATGCACGCCGGACGGCGGCGGGCGCGGTTCGTGCCCGGCACGACCTCGGCCGGGGACCAGCTCGATTGGCCGTAGCACTGGGGCTCGATCGGGCGCACAACGGCTGTGACGTTCTCGGCGCCGGTCCGGTGACGCTTCTGCCGCGCGACGGCGACGCACCGGCAGATATCTCCACGGGCCCCCGGGTCGGGGTCCGAGGTGTGGGAGGCGACGGCGACGTTCACCCGTGGCGATTCTGGATCACCGGTGACCCGACGGTCTCGCGGTACCGTCGCGCCTGACCGCCCGCCGCAGGCCGGCATCGATGTGCACGACGGCGTCGTTGTGCTGAATCATGGGTGGTGACGGATGACGACCGAGCAAGGAGAACCGGGAACGTGACCGACATTCTGGACGAGCTGCACTGGCGCGGGCTGATCGCGCAGTCGACCGACGAGCAGGCGCTGCGCGCTGCCTTGGCGGCTGGTCCGGTCACGTATTACTGCGGGTTCGACCCGACCGCGCCGAGCTTGCACATCGGCAATCTTGTTCAGTTGCTGACGATGCGCCGGTTCCAGCTCGCCGGGCACCATCCGATCGCCCTGGTCGGCGGCGCCACCGGGCTGATCGGCGATCCGAAGATGACGGGGGAGCGTACTCTCAACGACCCGGAGACCGTCGCCGGCTGGGTCGAGCGGATCCGGCGCCAGATCGAGCCGTTGCTGGACTTCGACGGGCCGAACCAGGCGCGCATGGTGAACAACCTCGATTGGACCGCGCAGCTTTCGACCATCGACTTCCTGCGCGACATCGGTAAGCACTTCCGGGTGGGCCGGATGATCGCCAAGGAATCGGTGAGCGCCCGGCTGCACAGCGAACAAGGCATCAGCTTCACCGAGTTCAGCTACCAGATCCTGCAGGGCATGGACTTCCTCGAGTTGTACCGGCGGTACAACTGCATCCTGCAGACCGGTGGCAGCGATCAGTGGGGAAACCTCACCAGCGGCGTCGACCTGGTGCACCGAGTTGAGCAGCAGGCGGTGCACGCCCTCGCGACGCCACTGATCACCAAGGCCGACGGCACGAAGTTCGGCAAGACCGAGTCGGGGACGGTGTGGCTGGATCCGGAGTTGACCAGCCCGTACGCGTTCTACCAGTTCTGGTTCAACACCGACGACCGCGACGTGATCGGCTACCTCAAGGTCTTCAGCTTCCGCGACCGCGACGAGATCGCCCAGCTCGAGACCGAGGTGGCCGAGAAGCCGGCCGCGCGAGCGGCGCAGCGGGCGCTGGCCGAAGACGTCACGTCCTTGGTGCATGGCCGGACCGAGACCGACAAGGTCACGGCGGCTTCGCGGGCGCTGTTCGGGATGGGCGCCCTGGACGAGCTCGATCCGGCCACGCTCGAGGCAGCGCTGGGGGAGGTTGGTGCGACTCGGGTCGAGGCCGGTGAGGAATTGCCCACCTACGTCGACTTGTTCACCTCCGCCGGCATCGTGGAGTCGCGATCGGCGGCTCGTCGTGCCCTGGCCGACGGTGGCGCTTACGTGAACAACCAACGGCTGGACCCGTCGACATCCCCCGATGCCCGGCCCAGTCGCGCCGATCTGTTGCACGGGCGATGGCTGGTACTGCGCCGGGGCAAGCGGACCGTCGGCGGGGTCGAGATCGCGTGAGCCGCCGGGCCGCCGGACGGAAGCCGGCCGAGGCAGTGAAGGGGTGTCCAGACAGCGGACGCGCCCTGCTCCTTCGCCGACGCGCTGACCTGGCAAAACGCAGGTGGGCGGGCGGCCGGCGACCTGCGGGCACCGGCGATTTGACTCTGGTGGGTGTGGGACGTATGTTTTTCTTCGGCTCGCACGGAGCGGGACGCCGGTAGGCGGCCGGAGTTGCTGGGCTAATCCTTGGTGTGTTGGTGCTGTGGTGGTCGTTGGGCTGCCGGGGTGCTGGT
>NZ_DAHVSH010000180.1:0-1504 GCF_027324685.1 Haloactinopolyspora sp. | reverse complement strand
GATCTGGCGGCCGTGTCGCCGCAGCTGACCCCGGCCGTGCGTCAGGTGCTGTCGGTGCCGGGAGCACTGGCCTCCCGCGCGGCCAAGGGCGGCACGGCACCGGATCGCGTCCGCGAACAACTGGGCTCGGTGCGCGAGCGCGTCAACGCGGCCCGCACCTGGCTCGCCGCTGACGAATGATCATGTTCGCGCGGGGAATCGCTGCTTCGGTGAGGTGGGCGACCAGTCGGCAGCATCGGCCGCGGAGTGTGAAACGGCGATACTGGACAGCGCCGCGTCCAGCGGTAGCGTCGGGACTGTCGGCGCCGTCACCGCGGTGCGCCCGCCCGGCGGGCGCGCGCCGGCCGTCCTAGCCGAAGGAGCCGATCATGGCGCACAGTTCTCGAACGATCGACCCGGGCGACCCGCAGGACGAACGGGTCGCCGGCCTGTCGCTCGCCGCGGCGTACACCTGGGCCTACCTACCGCTCGTGCTCGATGACGAAGGGCGCGCCAAAGATCAGCCCGCGGTGTTCAACGGACGGCTGTGGCCGTTGCGAGCCGACGCCCACCCGACGTCGTCGATGGCGGACGACCTCGCCGAACTCGTGACTGCGGGACTGCTGTGCCGGTACTCCGTGGACGGTCGTGATTACGTGCACGTGCCGGACTGGAAGCAGCGGCAGAAGGTCGACCGGCCGTCGCGCTCGACTCTGCCGCGCTGCCCCCATCACGATTCTGCGCTGGACGACATCGCGGCCACGCTCGGGCGGGTACCCGAGCAGCTCGGCTCGGCATTCGGCAGTGCGGCGGGCCGCATCGACACCGCTCGCCTCGGTGCCGCGTTCGCTCGGGTGGTCGAAGACGTCACGTTCCCCATCGACCCGGCCAAGGCGGCGAGTTACGGCCAGCGCATCCGCGAGTATCTGGCCGGTGAGGTGACACCGCAGCCCGGTGGTGCGACGTCGCCGTCGCCTGACACGACAGCCGCCGACACGGGGGCGGACGACGTCACGGTCGAACGGCACTCGCCGCCGGACACCGATGCCTGGCGCACGGCCACCGACGATCTCTCCGACGGCGACTCGAAGCCGGACCGGCCGTACTGACCGGCTTGGCCGGCGGGGAGTGGGCAGGGACTCAGCAGGGACTCAGCAGGGACTCGGCCCCTGCGCGGCACGGCCAGAACCATGAGGTGCTAGGCCGACGACGCGTGCTGCGCACACGATGCGGCGCGTGCGAGCAGCAAGTCACGTTCGCGGCTGTTGCGGGTCAGCGACGCCGCATGCTCGAATTCCGCCTGTGCTTCGTCGTGCCGCTGGAGCTTGACGAGCAGGTCGCCGCGGACGCTGGGCAGCAGGTGGTAGTTCTTCAACGCGGGCTCTGAGCCGAGCGCGTCGACCAGTTCGAGTGCCGGCACCGGGCCGTAGGCCATGCCGACCGCGACGGCGCGGTTGAGCTCGACCACCGGCGACGGGGTCACCTGCGACAACGCGGTATACAGCGCGGCGATCCGCGCCCAGTC
>NZ_DAHVSH010000004.1:0-54003 GCF_027324685.1 Haloactinopolyspora sp. | reverse complement strand
GTGGCGAACGGCGCTTGGCCGAGCACGAGCTCGATTGGCTGAGCGGCTACGAAGACTCCAGTCCGGTGCGCATCGGCAACGCCGCGGCCGAACAGGTCCAGATCGACGTGTACGGCGAGGTGATGGACACCCTCGCCCGCGCCCGGCGGCACGGAATGCCGCTGGAGCGCCATGCCTGGACGTTGCAGGAGCGGCTGCTCGAACACCTCGACCAGGTCTGGGATCGCCCGGACGAGGGGCTGTGGGAGATCCGCGGCGCCCGCCGCCACTTCGTCCATTCCAAGGTCATGGCTTGGGTCGCAGCCGATCGCGCCGCGCAGACGCTGGAGCAGATGAACCTGTCCGGGCAGATCGAGCGCTGGAAGGCGATGCGGGCCACGATCCATGCAGAAGTGATGGCCAAAGGGTTCGACGCCGATCGCAACACCTTCACCCAGTCCTACGGTCATCCGGCGCTGGACGCTGCCCTGTTGCAGATCCCCATCGTCGGCTTCCTGCCACCCGACGACCCGAAGGTGGTGGGCACCGTGGACGCTGTCGCCGACGATCTCATGACCGACTCCGGTCTGGTGCTGCGGTACCGCCCCGAGCACAGCATCGACGGGCTTCCCGGCGACGAAGGCGCGTTCCTGGCGTGTTCGTTCTGGATGGTGGAGGCGCTGTACCTCACCGGCCGCACCGGACGCGCCCAGGAGCTGTTCGATCAGCTGCTGACCCTGCGCAACGACCTCGGCCTGCTCGCCGAGGAGTACGATCCACGCATCGGCCGGATGGTCGGCAACTTCCCCCAAGCGCTGAGCCACATCCCGCTGGTCACGGCCGCGTATCTGTTCTCCGACATGCCCGCGCCGGCCACCGGATACGCCTGATCGGCCTCCGGGGGCCCGATCAGGGTGTGACGATCTTGACCGCGCTGGCGAAGCCGCTGCCGAGCTTGTCCTGCAGCGCCATGTGCAAGAACCCCAGATGTTCCAATTGCTGCGCGCGGCGCAGCGGCCCGGCATCGATGGCACGCATCCCGGCGGCCGCCACGAGCGTGGTCACCTGCTGCTTGGCGGCCTCGTCGTCGGAGGCGACCAGAACGTCGAGTGGCTGTCCGGAGACCGCACCGTTGACCAGCGTCGCGGCGAAAGTGGTGTTGAAAGCCTTCACCACTGCGACGTCCCCAGGCAGCCTGGCCGCGATCTCTCGGGCGGCCGACGAGTCGGGCGGGGTGACCAGCCGGTCGAACGACGCCCAGTCGATCGGGTTCGTGATGTCGACGACGATCTTTCCGGTCAGGTCTCGACCACGCTTCTCGACGAAGTCGACAGCCCCCTCGTACGGGGTCGCCAGGACCACGACCGCACCGCCGATCGGGTCGTCGGCGCTGCCTGCAGTCGCGGCGCCCCCGAGCTCGTCAGCCAGGCTGGTGGCATGCTCGGCCGTGGGCGCGAGGATCTGGAGCTGTTCGACCTCGCCGACCCAGCGCGTGCCGATACCACGGGCCATGTTGCCCGCTCCGATGATCGTCACCGTCGTCATGGGTCACCCCCGGGGGTCCGCACGGTTCCCTGCTGACGTTCCTCCTCTGCGCAGGTACCCATGTCCGCCGACGTCAATCGGCGGTCACCGGCTCGTGCTGGCCGGCGAACTGCGTGGCGTACAGCTCGGCGTACTGGCCGCCCGCGGCCAGGAGTTCGTGATGGGTGCCCCGCTCGACGATGCGCCCGTCGTCGACCACCAAGATGGCATCGGCGTCGCGGATCGTGGACAGACGGTGCGCGATGACCAGCGACGTCCGTCCGGTCAAGGCGTTGCGCAATGCCTGCTGGACCGCCGCTTCGGACTCGGAGTCCAAGTGCGCGGTCGCCTCGTCGAGCACGACAACCTGCGGCGACTTGAGCAACAGCCGGGCGATGGCCATGCGCTGTTTCTCGCCCCCGGACAGGCGGTAGCCGCGGTCACCCACGATGGTGTCCAGGCCGTCGGGCAGCGAGGCAACCAGCCGCCCGATCTGGGCCGCGTCGAGCGCGGCCAGGAGTTCGTCGTCGGTGGCGTCCGGGCGAGCGTAGGCGAGATTGAACCGGATCGTGTCGTGGAACATGTGGGCGTCCTGGGTGACGACCCCGACCGCTTGATGCAGCGACTCCAGCGTCACGGAGCGCACGTCGACATCCCCGATGCGCACCACCCCCGAAGTGGGGTCGTACAACCGCGACACGAGGTGGGTGATGGTGGATTTGCCTGCGCCGGAGGCGCCCACGAGCGCCACCATCTGCCCCGGATCCACCCGGAACGACACACCGCGCAAAACCTGCTCGGGCGCCGACGTCTCGGGCCGCGCGACCGATTCCAGTGAGGCCAGCGAGACGTCGTCGGGCCCGGGATAGCTGAACTCCACGTCTTCGAACTCGATGGACAGCGGCTCGGACCGGTCCAGCGGCTTGGCACCCGGCTCGTCGCGCACCATCGGCTCCAGATCCAGCACCTCGAAGACCCGCTCGAAGCTCACCAGCGCGGTCATGATGTCGACCTGGACGTTCGACAGCGCGGTCAGCGGTCCGTAGAGCCGCGTCAGCAGGGCCGCCAGCGCGACCAGCGTGCCGACCTGCAGCACGCCGTCGATGGCCAGCCACCCGCCGATGCCGTAGACCAGCGCGGTGGCCAGCGAGGCCAGGAAGGTCAGGCCGAGGAAGAAGTACCGCGCGTACAGCGCCTGGATCACGCCGATGTCGCGCACCCGGCCCGCGGCCCGGCCGAACTCGTCGTTCTCGGCCTCGTAGCGTCCGAAGATCTTGACCAGCAGCGCCCCGGAGACGTTGAAACGCTCCGTCATGGTCTGGCTCAACTGAGCATTGAGCTGCATCGACTGCCGGGTGATGTCGGCCAGCTTGCGCCCGATCACGCGTGCGGGCAGCAGGAACAGCGGGACCAGGACCAGCACGACGAGGGTGATCTGCCACGACAGCACGATCATCGCGCCGAGCGCGAGCACCAGGGTCACCACATTGCTGACGACCTGCGACAGCGTCCCGGTGAACGCCTGCTGGGCGCCGATGACGTCGCTGTTGAGACGCGAGACCAACGAGCCGGTCTGGGTCCGGGTGAAGAACGCGATCGGTTGGCGTTGAACGTGATCGAAGATCTGGCGACGCAGATCGAAGATCAGCCCCTCCCCGACGCGCGCGGACATCCAGCGCCCGACGATGCCCAGCACGGCGTCGACCACCGCCAGCGCCGCCACCGCGGAAGCGGCCCAGACCACCACGCGGCGGTCGCCCTGGCTGACGCCGCTGTCGATCAGGACCTTCAGCAGCAGCGGGACCGCAGCCGCCGACGCCGCCGCGGCGACCGTCGTCGCCAGGAAGACGGCCATTTGGAACCGGTACGGGCGCGCATAGCTGATCACTCGCTTCGTGGTGCCCGCCGCCAGGCGCTGATCGGTCACGGACCGATCGCGCGAGAACGACCTGGACGCCATCCACGCCCCGCCCATCGACACCGGCGGCGACCTCCTCAGAAGTTGACGGCTACTCCGAGCCGACAACGTCCTCGACCGTCGCTTTCTTCCCGGCCAGACGGTCAAATGATCATGTTCAGCAGGGAAATGCCACCTCCACCATGCCCGTAAGCCTGTTGCCGCGACAGAAAGGCTGGTGGTGCACCATTGGCGCTGTCACATCTCATAGCGCCACCGATCATGATCATTTTTGGGCGCACTTCGCCCTGGGCTGAGGTTGCGGCCGCTGTCCAGCCGACTGCTACGCCGCACTCAATGCGCGTGACGGCGCGAAGGTACTGACGGAACTCGGCTCCGACACAAATCAAGATCATCAACATACCGGCGAGAATCACGGCGATTCGCCGGGAATGCCAAGCTCGGACCGCCTGGCCGATGATCATGATCTGCGCTCAAAGAGGCCCCGGACATCGAGTTTCGATCACTCGAAATCCACCCCCGCGACTCATGGTCCGACAGGGACCGATGAGCACCTCTCGCACGCAGATGTGCGAGGCTGCGCGTCCGGGGCCGCGCACTCCGGTATTGCTCGCTCGCGGTGGTGAGATCGAGAGTACGGAGGCCACCCTTCCCCCGGCATCTCGACCCAGCCTCGCTGGTTCAGGACTTCTTCTTCGCCTTACCCCGTGTGGCCCCTCCGCGGCCACGTAGATTGACCCCGGACTCGGAGAGAACCCGGTGGACGAACCCATAGGAACGTCCGGTCTCGGCCGCGAGCTCGCGGATACTCCGACCGCTTTCGTACTTCTTCTTCAGGTCAGAGGCGAGCTTGTCACGCTGCCCCCCACTGATCCGCGCGCCCTTTACCAACTTCTCGGCCACGCGTCCTCCCGTTTCGTTGTCCTGCATGACAGAGGACAATGATCCGCCCCATTACCGTTTTTCGCCACTCGAAGACAAGATCATGTCCGGATGGTGCCCAAAACGGGGGTTGGATCACAAACCTCTATGCGAGTGAGACGAGTTCGGCATAGTCGGGGTTCCATAGGTCTTCGACGCCATCGGGAAGCAGGACGACTCGCTCCGGATTGAGTGCCTCGACTGCGCCCTCATCGTGGGTGACCAGCACAATCGCACCGGCAAAAGAACGTAGAGCGCCGAGGATCTCGGCCCGGGAGGCCGGATCGAGGTTGTTCGTGGGCTCGTCGAGCAACAGAACGTTCGCGCTCGAGACCACCAGCGAAGCCAATGCCAACCGCGTCTTCTCACCACCGGAGAGGACGGCGGCAGGCTTGTCGACGTCGTCGCCGGAGAACAGGAACGACCCGAGGACCCGCCGCGCTTCGGGGGCCGGCAGGTCGGGAGCGGCCGAACGAAGATTCTCGAACACCGTCTGCGACGTGTCGAGGGTCTCGTGTTCCTGGGCGTAGTACCCGAGGCGCAGCCCGTGGCCGGCCTCGACGACGCCGGTGTCGGGCGATTCCACGCCGGCCAGCAGCCGCAGCAGAGTGGTCTTCCCGGCGCCGTTGAGGCCCAGCACCACCACCCGGCTGCCACGGTCGATGGCCAGGCCGACGTCGGTGAACACTTCGAGCGAGCCGTAGGACTTCGACAGGCCATGCGCGGTGAGCGGCGTCTTGCCGCACGGAGCGGGGTCGGGGAATCGCAGCTTGGCGACCTTGTCCGAGCGCCGTTGCTCCTCCAGCTCGCCGAGCATCCGGTCCGCACGCCGGATCATGTTCTGCGCCGCCGTGGCCTTGGTCGCCTTGTAGCGCATCCGGTCGGCTTGCGCCTTCAGCGCCGCAGCCTTCTTCTCCGCGTTCGCCCGCTCGCGATGCCGCCTGCGCTCGTCGGTCTCGCGCTGCTTGAGGTAGGCGTTCCAGCCGACGTTGTAGACGTCGAGCGTGGTGCGGTTGGCGTCGAGGTGGAAGACCCGGTTGACGGTGCGATCGAGCAGCGCGACGTCGTGGCTGATCACCACCAACCCGCCCTTGTAGGCGCGCAGGAACTCGCGCAGCCACACCACGGAGTCGGCATCGAGGTGGTTCGTCGGCTCGTCCAGCAGCAGCGTGCTGGAATCGGAGAACAGGATCCGCGCGAGTTCGACCCGACGGCGCTGACCGCCGGACAGCGTACGCAGCGGCTGGCCCAGGATGCGCTCGTCGAGGCCGAGGCTCGCGCCGATGGTCGCGGCTTCGCTCTCGACGGCGTAACCGCCCAGGGCGAGGAATTCCGCCTCGAGCCGCGCATAGCGGCGCATGCCGCGCTCGTGCTCAGCGGCGTCGCTGGAGGCCATCTGCTTCTCGGCACGGCGCAGGCCGGCGACGACGACGTCCAGCCCGCGGGCGCTGAGGATACGGTCACGGGCGATGACGTCCGGATCGCCGGTCCGTGGATCCTGCGGCAGGTAACCGACGTCGCCGAGGCGAGTGACGGTGCCGGCGGCCGGCTGTCCCTCGCCGGCGAGGATGCGCGTCAGCGTGGTCTTGCCCGCGCCGTTGCGGCCGACGAGGCCGATCTTGTCGCCGGGGCCGACGCGGAAGCTGGCGTCAGCGAGCAGGATCTGAGCGCCTGCGCGCACCTCGACCTGGTGTGCAGTGATCATGTGGAACGAAACTCTCCGTGGCGTCGCGTGGTTGATGCGGTCGTCGAGCTGGCAGCGGACACGACGCGCTAATCGGCCACGGTCATCATGCCCGCCAGTCTATGCGAATCGGTCAAGTGCATTTCGGTGCTGCGCTGCGCCCCTCGTAAGGTCGACACATGACGGTCGAGGTACGCGGGGTCACACACAGCTTCGGCAACCGTCTGGTGCTGCGCGAGGTCGACGTCGAGCTCACCGAGCAACGCGTCGGCGTGATCGGCGCCAACGGGTCGGGCAAGTCCACGTTCGCTCGGCTGCTCAACGGCCTCGTCGTGCCCGATTCCGGGTCGGTGCGTGTCGACGGCATCGACACCCGCGACGATCCAGCAGGCGTCCGGCGACGCGTCGGGTTCGTCTTCACCGACCCCGACGCGCAGATCGTCATGCCGACGGTGGCCGAGGACGTCGCGTTCGGTCTGCGCAAGCACCACCTGGGTCCGGCCGAGACGGCTCGGGTCGTGGCCGAGGCACTGGACACCTTCGGCCTGACGGCCCATGCCGACCATCCGGCGCACCTGCTGTCCGGGGGCCAGAAGCAGTTGCTCGCGCTGTGCGCGGTCTTGGTGACCGAGCCCAAGGTGCTGGTGTGCGACGAGCCCACCACCCTGCTGGATCTTCGCAACACCCGCCATGTCCTCGATCTGCTGGCCGGGCTTTCACAGCGGGTGGTCCTGGTTACTCATGACCTCGACGCCGCACTGCGGATGGACCGGGTGCTGGTGTTCGACGCCGGCTCGATCGTGTTCGACGGCCCACCGGCCGAGGCGGTCGCCCGGTATCGCCAGATCGTGGCGGCGTGACACTCAGCCGAGGTCGACCGGGTCGATGCGGACCCGCACCGATCCGCCGCTGCGGCGGGCCGAACGCACCCCGGCAGCCGCCCGCAACGCCGCGGCCAGGGCGGTTCCGGAGGCTCGAGGCGCCCGCACGACCACCCGGACGCCGTCGTCGACCGGCGCGGGGCCCAGGACCTCGGCGGCATCGGGCAGCCGGGCCTGCGCCAACAGGTCATCCACGTCGGCGTCGGCTCCAGTGATCTCGGCGACTCGAGCCGCCGGCGGCAGATGCAGGGCGGCTCGCTCGTCCAGCTCACGCGTGGCGAATCCGGCCGGATCCCAGCGAACAAAGGCTTGAACGGCCGGCGCGGACGGCTCGGCCACCACGACGATGCTCCCGCCGTCCGGCCCCGGCCGCACCAGCGCAGCAGCGCGCAGCCAGCGTCGCAGCGCCTCCTCACCGGCGCGCAGGCTCGGGCGGGTCAGCAGGGCCGTACCGTCGAGCAGCACCGCCGCGGCGTACCCGCCGTCGGCCAGCGGCTCCGCACCCGGCGTGGCCACGACGAGCGCGGGCTCGGACCCCACGGACGAGCGCACGGCCTCGCCGCGCGACATCAGTACGGTGGCCCCGGCGAAGGCCCGGCCGAGCTCCTCGGCCGTGCGGCCCACACCCACCGCCATCGCGCGCAAGGCGGCGTACCCGCACTCCGCGCAGCGCCAGTGCGGGTACGCCGAACCGCACCACCGGCACTGCGGCGGCTCGTCGGCCTGTCCCAGCCGTAACGGTCCAGCACACGCCCGGCAGCGGGCCGGTGAGCGGCACCGCCCGCACGCCACGGACGGCAGGTAGCCCGCGCGCGGCACCTGCACCAGGACCGGACCGCGGCTGAGCCCGTCGCGCGCTGCCCGCCAGGCCAGCGACGGCAACCGGGCACTGCGGGCGGCTTCGTCGCGGGCCAGCTCCCGATCGTCACCGGTGGTGCGGACGAGCGGCGCCAGCTTGCGCACCGTTGCTCGATCCGGCGTCAGTGGCCGGGCCCACCCGGTGCTCAGCAGGAGCTCGGCTTCGGCGGTGCGGGCGAACCCGCCGACGACGGCGGCGGCTCCGGTCTGGTGCGCCCGCAGGAGCAGGACCTCGCGGGCGTGCGGGTACGGCGCGCGCGGTTCTGCGTGCAAGTCGTCACCGTCGTCCCAGATGCACACCAGACCCAGCCGATGGACGGGGGCGAACGCTGCTGCCCGCGTGCCCACGACCGCTCCCACCGACCCGCGCCGCACCGCCAGCCAGCGCGCGTAGCGCCGAGCTGGGCCCGCGTCGGCTTCCAGCGCGACGTGTCGCCCGTCGCCCACCAGCGCCACCAGCGCCGCCTCGACCCGGGCCACGTCGCGGCCATCGGGCAGGACGACCAGCGCGCCGCGGGAGCCGGCCAAGGTCGCCGCGATCATCCGGGCGATCAGATCCGGCCAGTCCGCAGCTGGGCCGGGGTTCCACACCGCCCGGGGCGTTCCCCCGGCCGCCAGCGACGCCAACAACGCCGGGCCGTCGACGTGATCGGCCCAGGCGCCGGGCGCCGGCGCTGCTGGGGGCGCGAGCGGCTCGGGCGACGGTTTGCGCTCGGTGGTGGCGTGGCGCTGCGGGATCGCCAGGCGCAGCACGTCAGCGAGGGTACCGGCGTATCGATCGGCGACGGCGCGAGCCAGCCGGGCCACCTCGGGCGTGAGCACCGGCTCGGCGGACACCACCCGGCGCAGCCGGGCGAGCTTGCCGGTGTGGTCGCTCTCGGCCGCCCGTTCGATGATGAAGCCGTTGTGGTCGGCCCCGGCGAAACGCACGGACACCCGCGCACCGACCACCGCATCGTCGGCCATCGACTCCGGCACGAGGTAGTCGAACGGCCGGTCGAGGTGCGGCAGCCCGAGGTCGACCACGACCCGAGCCACGGGCAGCTGGGCCGCCACCGCCTCGGCCGGGCGGGCAGCCCGGCGGCGCTTGGCGGCAGGCGCGGCCACCAAGGCCGGCTGCTCAGGCTCGGGTTCGCTCACACCGGTGTTCTACAGCACGTCGCGGACACGCCGGACGGCAAGGCTGCCGCCGAGCCGGCCGCGGCGTGAACTTCGCAGACCGCGGTCAACCGGCGGCTGCTTGCAACGCCTCGACACGATCGGTGCGCTCCCAGGTGAAGTCCGGCAGTTCGCGGCCGAAATGGCCGTACGCGGCGGTCTGGGCGTAGATGGGGCGCAGCAGATCGAGCATGCCGATGATGGCCGCCGGCCGCAGGTCGAACACCTCGGTGACCGCCGCCTCGATGCGCTGCACCGGCACTCGTTCGGTGCCGAAGCATTCGAGGAACAGCCCGACGGGCTCGGCCTTGCCGATGGCGTAAGCCACCTGCACCTCGCAGCGCCGCGCCAGCCCGGCGGCCACGACGTTCTTCGCCACCCACCGGGTGGCGTACGCCCCGGAGCGGTCGACTTTGGACGGGTCCTTCCCGCTGAACGCGCCCCCACCGTGGCGGGCCATGCCGCCGTAGGTGTCGATGATGATCTTGCGGCCGGTCAGACCGGCATCGCCCATCGGCCCGCCGATCTCGAACCGGCCCGTGGGGTTGACGAGCAGCCGGTAGTCGTCGGCGTGCAGGTCGAAGCTGCGCAGCACCGGCTCGACCACCTGCTCGCGCACGTCGGGAGTCAGGAGCCGGTCGAGGTCGATATCGCTCGCGTGTTGCGTGGAGATCACGACCGTGTCGAGACGGACCGGCCAGTCGCCGTCGTACTCGATGGTCACCTGCGTCTTGCCGTCGGGCCGCAGGTACGGCACGGCGCCGGACTTGCGCGCCGTCGTCAACTGTTCGGCCAGGCGGTGCGCGACGATGATCGGCAGCGGCATCATCTCCGGCGTCTCGTCGCAGGCATAGCCGAACATCAGCCCCTGGTCACCGGCGCCCTGCAGGTCCAGCGGATCTTGATCGCCCTCCACCCGGTGCTCGTAGGCCGAATCGACCCCCTGGGCGATGTCGCGAGACTGAGCGTCGATCGACACCGACACACCACAGGACAAGCCGTCGAACCCCTTGGTCGACGAGTCGTAGCCGATGCCGAGAATCGTCTCGCGCACGATGCCGGGAATGTCGGCGTACGCCACCGTCGTGACCTCGCCTGCCACGTGGACCAGCCCGGTGGTCACCATGGTCTCGACGGCCACTCGGCTGGCGGGGTCGTCCTTGAGCAGTGCGTCGAGGACCGCGTCGCTGATCTGGTCGCAGATCTTGTCCGGATGACCCTCGGTGACGGATTCAGATGTGAACAGGCGTAACGACACGACCGGCCCCCTAGATGTGAACCCGCAGCGGGCTCTCGAGACGATACTTTAAGCGACGCGCAGGACAGAGCAGAAGAATGCCCGGGTCACGCGCCCGCGCCGGGGCCGGTGTCGTCAGCTCAGGCGGTCGCGCACGAGGTCCCACACGACGTGGGCCAAGGCGGATTTCGGGCCCCGTTCCACCGGGACCGACGTGCCGTCGGCGCCCAGGATCACCGCTTCGTTCTGGTCGGACTCGAATCCGCGATCGACGCCGACCTCGTTGACCACGAGGAGATCGCACCCCTTGGCCGCCAGCTTCGCCCGCGCATGATGCAACACGTCGCCGGTGTCGTCGCCGGTCTCGGCTGCGAACCCCACCACCACCTGGCCGGGCCGCGCGCGGTGTGCGGACAGGTGGGCCAACACGTCACGGGTGCGCTCGAGCTCGATGGTCGGAGCCGAACCGTCGTCGGTCTTCTTGATCTTGGCCGAGACGTACTGCGCCGGACGGAAGTCGGCGACCGCCGCAGCCATCACCACCGCATCGGCCTCGCGCGCGGCGGTGATCATCGCCTCGTACAGATCAGCCGCGGAGGTGACCCGGACGACGTCGACACCGGCGGGATCGTCCAGCTGGACGTTCGCCGCGACCGCCGTGACCCGGGCTCCACGGGCGGCTGCGGCCCGGGCCAGGGCGTAGCCCTGCCGCCCCGACGACCGATTGCCCAGGAATCGCACCGGGTCGAGGAACTCGCGAGTGCCGCCGGCCGAGACGACCACGTGCCGCCCGCTCAGATCGGGCTGGGCACCATGAGTCAGCACGTCGTCGACGAGCCCGGCGATCTGGTCGGGTTCGGGCAGCCGGCCCTTGCCCGAGTCGACACCGGTGAGCCGCCCGACCGCCGGCTCGACGACGATGGCGCCGCGCCGGCGCAACGTGGCGACGTTGGCGACGGTGGCCGGGTGCTCCCACATCTCGGTGTGCATCGCCGGGACGAAGATCACCGGCCCGCGGGCGGTGAGCAGCACCGAGGTCAACAGATCGTCGGCGCGGCCCGTGGCGGCCCTGGCCATCAGGTCGGCCGTGGCCGGTGCGACGACCACAGCGTCGGCCTGGCGCCCGAGGGCGACATGCGGCACCTGGTGCACGTCGTCGAACACGTCGTGGGCCACCGGCCGCCCGGACAGCGCAGCCCACGTCGGCGCACCCACGAACCGCAACGCGGCCTCGGTAGGCACGACGGTGACGCGGTGGCCGGCCTCAGTGAGCCGTCTGAGCACGTCGGCGACCTTGTAGGCGGCGATACCGCCCGCGACGCCGAGCACGACCTCAGACGGTGCGCTCACTCCTGCTCGGAATCGGAATCGGATTCGGTGTCGTCGGACTCGTCGTCGATGGCTTCGACGGCCACCGCGGTGGCCGGAGTACCGGGCCGCACCTCAGGCGCGGGCTCAGCCGGGTCGACCTGCTCGGCAGTGAGCAGACCGGCGTCGATCTCGCGCAGGGCGATCGACAGCGGCTTCTCTTGGACGTGCGTCTCGACCAACGGGCCGACGTACTCGAGCAGCCCCTCGCCCAGCTGCGAGTAGTACGCGTTGATCTGGCGCGCGCGCTTGGCGGCGTAGATCACCAGGCTGTACTTGGAGTCGGTCTTGGCGAGCAGATCGTCGATCGGCGGGTAAGTGATGCCCTCGGCAACGCCTTGGGTTCCGGACACGCTCTCATGCCTCCGGGCGGGTAGATGGGGAACCACTCGTATGAGTGAGGTGCGCTGAATTCATCAAGTCTACCAATTTCCGGCAGACCTGTTCGACGTCGGTGTTGACCAAGGTGATGTCGAACTCGGACTCCGCGGCCAGCTCCTCACGAGCGGTGCGCAGCCGGCGTTCTCGCTCGGCTTCGGACTCGGTTCCACGGCCCACGAGCCGGCGGACCAGCTCGTCCCAGCTCGGCGGAGCCAGGAACACGTACAACGCGTTCGGTAAGGACTTGCGGACCTGGCGTGCACCCTGCAGGTCGATCTCGAGCAGCACCGAACGGCCCTGCGCCAGGGCGGCCTCGACCGGTGCGCGCGGCGTGCCGTACTTGGCGCGACCGTGCACCACGGCCCACTCGAGGAACTCGCCCCGCTCGACCATGCGGTCGAACGTCTCGTCGTCGACGAAATGGTAGTGCTCGCCGTCGACCTCGCGCGGACGCGGCGGTCGCGTCGTCCAGGACACCGAGATCCACAACTCCGGGTGTGCCGCCCGCAGCTTCTTGACGACGGTGGTCTTACCGACAGCGGTCGGCCCCGATAGGACGATCGCCCGTGGGGCCGACCGCGGATTCGACGTGTGCAGGCTCAACCGCCGAAACGCTCGATGAGAGCCGCGGACTGGTTCGCACCCAGGCCACGCACTCGGCGGGTCTCGGCGATGCCGATCTCTTCCATGATCTGCTTGGCGCGGACTTTGCCCACACCTGGCATCGACTCGAGCAGGGCGGAGACCTTCATCTTGCCGATGACCTCATTGGTCTCGCCTTCTTTGAGCACGTCGCCGAGCCGTGCGCCGGCGTTCTTCAGGCGGTTCTTGACCTCCGCACGCTCCCGGCGAGCTTCAGCGGCCTTCTCAAGCGCAGCCGCACGCTGTTCGGGAGTCAAGTTGGGGAGCGCCACGAGCGGGTCACCTCTGTTGTGTCTGTAGGGATTTTGTCGGACAACGTCTCTGTGTGAATTCCACAGCGACCATTGAGGAACCTAGCGACTGAACCGCCAGGTCAGCAACGCGATCCACGGTACCTGCCCCGAGCACTCCTCGGTACAAGGTCTCCCGCGTGTCGTGTCGCATGTCGTCAGATTAGCCCTGTTCACGGCTTGGTGAACCCCCAACGAGCACCTGTTTCACCGCATCACGGGCCGAAGCGGCGGCCGCACGAAGGTCATCGGGGTCCGGTCCGGCGGTCAGCACGCTGCGTGAGAAGGCCGGAAGTACCGAGGTCAGCGCGGCGCCGAACACGCGCGGTAGGTCGTGCGGGGTGGCGCCTTGCGCGCCCAGGCCGGGGGCCAGCAGCGGTCCGCCGACGTCGAGGTTCTCGGTGGTCACACCGAGAGTCGCGCCCACGACACAGCCCACGCTCCCCCACCCTTCGCCCTGGCGGTTGGTCTCGCGAACGTGGTCGAGGACGGTTCCGGCCACCGTGCGCCGGGTGGCACCCATCGCCGATTGCACTTCAGCGCCCTCCGGATTGGACGTCAGTGCCAGCACGAACACGCCGTTGCCGTGGGTGAGCGCCATGTCGATCAGGGGCCGCAGCGAACCGAAGCCCAGGTACGGCGACGCGGTGACGGCGTCGGAGCACAACGGCGACGACGGGTCGAGGTAGGCCTCGGCGTAGGCCTGGGCCGTCGAGCCGATGTCGCCTCGCTTGGCATCCATGAGCACCAGAGAACCGGCCTCGCGAGCCCCGGCCACCACGCGCTCGAGCACCGCGATGCCCTTGGAGCCGTGCCGCTCGAAGAAGGCCGACTGCGGTTTGAGCACGGCCACGTCACCGCCCAGCGCCTGCACGACGGCCCGCCCGAAGCGTTCGAGGCCGGCGGGGTCGTCGTCGAAGCCCCAAGCGTGCAGCAGAGCCGGGTGCGGGTCGATGCCCACGCACAACGGGCCCCGAGTTCGCATCGCCGTACGCAGCCGTTCACCGAACGTCATGGTCATGTGTCGTCCTCGTGGAGTACGGCCAGCTCACGCTGGATCCGGGCGGGCCAGGTCGGGCCGCCGTAGACGAACCCGGTGTAGGCCTGCAGCAGGGTCGCACCGGCGTGGATCCGCTCGCGGGCGTCGTCGGCCGTCGTGATGCCTCCGGCAGCCACGAGCACCAGGCGCTCGCCCGCGGCCGCCCGCAGGATCTGCAGCACCTCGAGCGAGCGCCGGCGCAGCGGCGGCCCGGACAACCCGCCTTCACCCGCCGCGGCGACCTCAGCTGGCGAAGAGACCAATCCGGTCCGCGTGGTGGTGGTGTTGGTCGCCACGATGCCGTCCAGGCGCAGCTCGAGGGCCAGCGCGGCGATGTCGCGCACATCGTCGTCGCTGAGGTCCGGGGCGATCTTGACCAGCAGCGGCACGTGGTGCGCGGTGACCTGGTCGGCTTGGCGGCGTACCGCGGCCAGCAGCGGCCGTAGCCGTTCGACGGCCTGCAGGTCGCGCAGGCCGGGGGTGTTCGGTGAGCTCACGTTGACGACGAGATAGTCGGCGTACGGTGCGAGCAGCCGGGTCGACGCCTCGTAGTCGGCGATCGCGTGGTGCTCCGGCACCGCCTTCGACTTGCCGATGTTCACCCCGACCACGATCGGCAGCGCCGACCGTCGCCGGCGCCGGCGCGCCAGCCGGGCAGCCACCGCGGCCGCACCGTCGTTGTTGAAGCCCATCCGGTTGACGATGGCCTGATCGGCGACCAGCCGGTGCAGCCGGGGCCGCGGGTTCCCCGGCTGCGGCATCGCCGTCACGGTGCCGACCTCGACGAACGAGAAGCCCAGCGCACCGAGCGCATCGATGCACACCGCGTTCTTGTCGAAGCCTGCCGCCGCCCCCAACCGGCCGGGAAACCGCAACCCGAGCGCCTCGACGCCGAGCCGGTCGGCCTCCGGCACGAGCCGACGCCAGGCCTGCGCGGCGGCAGCGGGCACCCGGGCCGCCGCGCGCATGCCGGTGATCGCCGCGCGATGAGCCGTTTCAGCGTCCATCCTGCTCAAGAGGCTGTCGAAGAGGCGTGCGTACGTGTTCACGCGCTCATCCCGCGCCGCACGATCGCGCTCCACGCTTGCAGCGACCGGACACCGATCGAATTGGCCCGGATCGCCTCGATCCCCTGCACTGCGGCAGCCAGCCCCTGCGTGGTGGTGATGCACGGGATGTTCGCCTGAATGGCGGCGGTTCGGATCTCGTAGCCGTCGGCGCGAGGGCTGCCCCCGGTGGTCGTCCCGCTGGGGGTGTTGATGATCAGGTCGACGTCGCCGGCCAGGATCCGCCCGATGATCGTAGGCGTGCCGTCCGGTTCGTGGCCGACCCAGCGTTTGCGCACCACCTCGGAGTCCACGCCGTTACGACGCAGCACGTCGGCCGTGCCGGCCGTGGCGATGATCCGGAAGCCCAGGTCGGCCAGACGCTTGACCGGGAAGATCATGTGTCGTTTGTCGCGGTTGGCCAGCGAGACGAACACCGTTCCCGACGACGGCAGCGCGCCGAAGGCGGCAGCTTGCGACTTGGCGAAAGCAGTGCCGAACAGCTCGTCGATGCCCATGACCTCGCCGGTGGAACGCATCTCCGGGCCGAGCAGGGTGTCGACCGTGCGCCCGTTGGGCATCCGGAACCGGTTGAACGGCATGACCGCCTCTTTCACCGCCACCGGGGCGTCGGGCGGCAGGTCGACGCTGTCGCCGGTGGGCGGCAACAAGCCTTCGACTCGCAAGTCGGCCACCGTGGCCCCGAGCATGACCCGAGCCGCGGCTTTGGCCAGCGCCACCCCGGTCGCCTTGGAGACGAACGGCACCGTCCGCGAGGCTCGCGGATTGGCCTCCAGGACGTAGAGGACGTCCCCGGCCACGGCGTACTGGACGTTGAGCAAGCCCCGCACGCCAACGCCGCGGGCGATCGCCTCGGTGGAGGCGCGGATCTGTTCGAGCTCGTCGCGCCCGAAGGTGATCGGCGGCAGCGCGCACGCGGAGTCACCGGAGTGGATCCCCGCCTCCTCGATGTGCTCCATGACGCCACCGAGGTACAGCTCCTCGCCGTCGAACAGCGCGTCGACGTCGAGCTCCACCGCATCGTCGAGGAACCGGTCGACCAGGACCGGATGCTCCGGACTGGCATCGGTGGCCCGCCCGATGTAGTCGGCGAGGGTCGCCTCGTCGTACACGATCTCCATGCCGCGCCCGCCCAGCACGTACGACGGACGCACCAACACCGGGTATCCGATGTCGGCCGCGATGACCTTGGCCTCGGCGAACGAGCTGGCCGTGCCGTGCTTCGGCGCCGGCAGCCCGGCGGCCTGCAACACCCGGCCGAAGGCGCCGCGCTCCTCGGCGAGGTCGATCGCCGCGGGCGTCGTCCCCACGATGGGCACCCCGGCCTCCTCCAGCGCCTTGGCCAGCCCGAGTGGGGTCTGCCCGCCGAGCTGCACGATCACCCCGGCGACCGGGCCGGCCTGCTGCTCGGCGTGCACGATCTCCAGAACGTCCTCGAGGGTGAGCGGCTCGAAGTAGAGCCGGTCGGAGGTGTCGTAGTCGGTGGAGACCGTCTCGGGGTTGCAGTTGACCATCACGGTCTCGTAGCCGGCATCGTGCAGCGCCATGGCGGCATGGACACAGGAGTAGTCGAACTCGATGCCCTGCCCGATCCGGTTCGGCCCACTGCCGAGGATGATCACCGCCGGCTTGTCGCGCGGAAGCACCTCGGTCTCTTCGTCGTAGGACGAGTAGTGATACGGCGTGCGCGCGGCGAACTCCGCGGCGCAGGTGTCGACGGTCTTGTACACCGGGCGCACACCCAGCGCGTGCCGTACGCCCCTGATGACGTCTGCGGAGGTGGCCCGCAGCGCGGCGATCTGCGCGTCGGAGAATCCGTGCCGTTTGGCCGTCTGCAGCAGCTGCGCGGACAGCTCGGCCGAGTCGCGCACCTTCGCGGCGAGCTCGGTCAGCAGCACCAGCTGGTCGAGGAACCACGGGTCGATTCCGGTCACCCGGTACAGCTCCTGCACCGACACCCCGGCGCGCAGCGCATCGACGACGTCACGCAGCCGGCCGTCGTAGGCACGCCCGACCTTCCCGGCGAGCTCGGCGGCATCGCCGGGCGGCGAAACGAAGTCGAGCGGAGCGCTCGCGTTCTCCAGCGAGCGCAGCGCCTTCTGCAACGCCTCAGTGAAGTTGCGCCCGATGGCCATGGCCTCGCCCACGCTCTTCATGTGCGTGGTCAGCGTCGTGTCGGCGGCTGGGAACTTCTCGAAGGCGAACCTCGGCGCCTTGACCACGACGTAGTCGAGGGTCGGTTCGAACGACGCCGGCGTCTGGCCGGTGATGTCGTTCGGAATCTCGTCCAGGGTGTACCCGAGCGCGACCTTGGCCGCGATCTTCGCGATCGGGAAGCCGGTGGCCTTGGACGCCAGCGCCGACGAGCGGGAGACGCGCGGGTTCATCTCGATGATGATCATCCGCCCGGTCGAAGGCTCGACGGCGAACTGGATGTTGCACCCGCCGGTGTCCACGCCGACCGCGCGGATCACGGCGATCGCCTGATCGCGCATGGCCTGGTATTCGCGATCGGTCAAGGTCATCGCCGGCGCGACGGTGATGGAGTCGCCGGTGTGCACGCCCATCGGGTCGATGTTCTCGATCGAGCAGACGATGACGACGTTGTCGGCGCTGTCGCGCATCACCTCGAGCTCGTACTCTTTCCAGCCGAGGATCGACTCTTCGAGCAGCACCTCGGTGGTCGGCGACGCGTCGAGCCCGCTGCCCGCGATGCGGTACAGATCGTCCTCGTCGAAGGCCATCCCGGAGCCGGCGCCGCCCATGGTGAACGACGGCCGGACGACCACCGGATAGCCCAGCTGTTCGACGGCGGCCAGGCACTCGTCCATCGAGTGGCAGATCACCGAGGTGGCCGTCGAGCCGCCGATCTCGTCGACGATCTTCTTGAACGACTCTCGGTTCTCACCACGCTCGATCGCCTCGATGGAGGCACCGATCAGCTCGACGCCGTATCGTTCCAGCACACCGCGCTCGTGCAGCGCCATGGCCGCATTCAGCGCCGTCTGCCCACCGAGAGTGGCCAGCAGGGCGTCCGGGCGCTCGGCGGCGATGACCTGCTCGACGAACTCGGGGGTGATCGGCTCGACGTAGGTGGCGTCGGCGATGTCCGGGTCGGTCATGATCGTGGCCGGATTGCTGTTGACCAGGATCACGCGCAGGCCCTCGGCGCGCAGCACTCGGCAGGCCTGCGTGCCGGAGTAATCGAACTCGCACGCCTGCCCGATGACGATCGGGCCGGAGCCGATGACCAGGACGCTGTTGATGTCGGTACGCCTAGGCATGCGCGCGTGCTCCGTTTCCGTTTGCCGTCGACAGGACGTCGGCGAACCGGTCGAACAGGTACGCGGCGTCGTGCGGACCCGCGGCCGCCTCGGGGTGATACTGCACCGAGAACGCGCTGAGCTTTCCATCCGGCCCGGTCAGGGCGAGTCCTTCGACGACGTCGTCGTTGAGGCAGACATGGCTCACCTGCGCCTGGCCGTAGGGCGTCTGCACGGGGTGATCGAGCGGGGCGTCGACGGCGAACCCGTGGTTGTGCGTGGTGATCTCGACCTTGCCGGTACTGCGGTCCTGCACCGGCAGGTTGCTGCCCCGATGGCCGTAACCGAGCTTGTACGTCCCGAAACCCAGCGCCCGGCCGAAGATCTGGTTGCCGAAGCAGATGCCGAAGACCGGCAGCCTGCGCTCCAGTGCGCCGCGCACCACGGCGACCGGCCCGTCGGCGGTGGCGGGGTCGCCGGGACCGTTCGACAGGAACAACCCGTCGGGCTGCAGTGCCACCACGTCGTCCAGCGACGACGACGCCGGCACGACGTGCACCTCGATGCCGCGCTCGGCCAGGCGCATCGCCGTCATCCGCTTGATACCGAGATCGAGCGCGGCGACGGTGAACCGGCGCTCGCCCTGGGCCGGGACGACGTACGGCTCGGCCGTGCTGACTTCACCGGCGAGATCGGCGCCGAGCATGGCCGGGCTGGCCAGCACCCGCTCGAGCAGAGCGTCGGTGTCGGTGCTCACGCTGGAGATGCCGACGCGCATCGCGCCGCGTTCACGCAGGTGCCGAGTGAGCGCCCGGGTGTCCACACCGCTGATGCCGACCACGCCCTGGTCTCGGAGCTCGTCGGTCAGCGGCCGTTTCGAGCGCCACGACGACGGGATGCGGGCCGGTTCGCGCACGACGTAGCCGGCCACCCAGATCCGCCCGGACTCCGGGTCGTCGTCGTTGATGCCGGTGTTGCCGATGTGCGGCGCCGTCTGCACCACCACCTGCCGGTGGTACGAGGGGTCGGTCAGAGTCTCCTGGTAGCCGGTCATGCCGGTGGTGAACACGGCCTCGCCGAACGTCTCGCCGGTGGCGCCGTACGCCTCGCCCCGAAACGTCCGCCCGTCCTCGAGCACCAGGACTGCGCTGCCGGCGGTCATGGGGTACCCCCCTTCGGTGATCGTTGGCGTGAATTGGTCGTCATGGCCGCCGAATCTCGCCAACGATCACCGAAGCTGTGGGTCACGCGCCCACGCAGGAACGTCGCGACGACCTCGCCGGGCAGCTTCATCCCCGCGTACGGCGTGTTGCGAGACAACGACGACGACGCCCGCGGATCGACGATGCCGGAGGCCGCAGGGTCGACCAGCACGATGTTGGCCGGCTCGCCGGCCGCCAACGGCCGACCGTGCACCTGCCCGCCGACCGCGGCCGTGTCACAGCGCCCGATCCGCGCCGGTGCGTAAGACATTCGATCGGCCACCCCGGCCCAGTCCAGCATCCCGGTGTCGACCATCGTGTGCTGCACGACCGACAGCGCCGTTTCCAGCCCGAGCATGCCGAACGCGGCGGCGTCCCACTCGCAGTCCTTGTCCTCGACCGGGTGCGGCGCGTGGTCGGTGGCCACGATGTCGATGGTGCCATCGGCGAGCCCCTCGCGTACGGCGGCGACGTCGTCGGCCGTGCGCAGCGGCGGATTGACCTTGTACCGCGGGTCGTAGGTGGCCACCAGGTCCTCGGTGAGCAGCAGATGATGCGGCGTCACCTCGGCGGTCACCGGCAACCCTCGCTGCTTGGCCAGCCGGACGATCTCGACCGACCCGCGCGTGGACAGGTGACAGATGTGCACCCGCGACCCGACGTGCGCGGCGAGCAGCACGTCACGGGCGATGATCGCCTCCTCGGCCACCGACGGCCACCCGCGCAGGCCCAGCCGTCCCGACAGCTCGCCTTCGTTCATCTGGGCGCCTTCGGTCAACCGTGGCTCCTGGGCGTGCTGGGCGATCACGCCGTCGAAAGCCTTGACGTACTCCAGTGCCCGGCGCATCAGCACCGCGTCGGACACGCAGGTGCCGTCGTCGGAAAACACTCGGACCCCCGCCGCCGAGTCGGCCATCGCGCCCAGCTCAGCCAGCCGGCGGCCTTCGCGCCCGACAGTGACGGCCCCGACCGGGCGGACGTCGGCGTGCCCCGCCTCGCTGCCGAGCCGCCAGACCTGTTCGACGACCCCCGCGGTATCGGCGACCGGCTCGGTGTTGGCCATCGCGTGCACCGCGGTGAAACCGCCGCGGGCGGCGGCCAGGGTCCCCGACTCGACGGTCTCGGCGTCCTCGCGCCCCGGCTCGCGCAGGTGGGTGTGCAGGTCGACCAGCCCGGGCAAGGCGATCAAGCCGTCCGCGTCGAGGACCCGCGCCCCGGCCGCCTCCAGCCCCGACCCCGTCTCGGCGATCACGCCGTCGCGCAGGAGCAGATCCGACGGCTCCTGGCCGAGCACCCGGGCACCGGTGATCAAGATCGATTCGCTACTCATGCCAGTCCCCTGTTGGTTCCGCAGGCCGTCGGGCTTCACTCGGCCCCCTCGTTCGTCGCTGCATCACTTGCTCCGGCAGCCTGGTCGCGCTCGCCCCTCGCTCCGTCGCTCACCGCTCCATTTACCTGGTCGCGCTCGCTCCTACGCTCGTCCCTCGCTCCGTCGCTCGCCGCTCCGGCGAGCATGAGGTACAGCACGGCCATCCGCACATGAACGCCGTTGGAGACCTGCTCGACGATGACCGAGCGCTCGTCGTCGGCGACGTCGGCGGTGATCTCCATCCCCCGGTTCATCGGCCCCGGGTGCAGGACCAGGGCCTCAGCCGGCAGCAGCGAGAATCGCCGCAGGTCGAGACCGTACCGGCGGCTGTATTCGCGGGCCGACGGGAAGAACGCGTCGTTCATCCGCTCGCGCTGCACCCGCAGCATCATGACGGCATCGGCGCTGGGCAGCACGTCGTCCAGGGTGTACGAGACCGCGCACGGCCACTGATCGACGCCCGTGGGCAGCAGCGTCGGCGGCGCCACCAGCGTGACCCGGGCGCCCAGCGTCGCGAGGAGCAGGACGTTGCTGCGCGCGACCCGGCTGTGCAGCACGTCGCCGACGATCACGATGTGCCGGCCGGCGAGCTCGCCGAGGCGTTTACGCAGCGTGAACGCATCGAGCAGGGCCTGGGTGGGGTGCTCGTGCGTGCCGTCGCCGGCATTGAGCACGTTCGCACTGATCCAGCCGGAGCTGGCCAGCCGGTACGGCGCCCCGCTGGCGGCGTGTCGGACCACGACGCCGTCGGCGCCCATGGCCTCCAGGGTCAACGCCGTGTCCTTCAGGCTCTCGCCCTTCGACAGGCTCGACCCCTTGGCGGAGAAGTTGATGACGTCGGCGGACAGCCGCTTCGCGGCGATCTCGAACGACGTGCGGGTGCGAGTGGAATCCTCGAAGAACAGGTTGACGACGGTCCGCCCGCGCAGCGCCGGCAGCTTCTTCACCGAGCGGCCCTCGGTGAGCCGGGACATCTCCTCGGCGGTGTCGAGCACCAGGGTGGCGTCCTCGAGCGACAGGTCGGCGGCCGAGAGCAGGTGGCGGATCACGAGACCACCTCCGACGCCTCGCCTCGCCGGCCGATCAGCACAGCGTCGTGGCCGTCCACCTCGGACAGCAGGACCTTGACGGACTCGGCCATGGAGGTCGGGATGTTCTTGCCGACGTGGTCGGCGCGGATCGGCAGCTGCCGATGGCCGCGATCGACCAGCGCGACCAGCCGGACCGCGCGAGGGCGTCCGATGTCATCGAGCGCGGTCAGGGCGGCGCGAATGGTGCGCCCGGAGAACAGCACGTCATCGACGAGCACCACGATCTTGTCGTCCACTCCCCCAGGTGGGATGTCAGTGGGTTCGAGCGCACGCGCCGGACGCATCCGCAGATCGTCGCGGTACATGGTGACGTCGAGAGCACCCACGGGGACATCGACGCCTTCGACGGCGGCGATGCGCTCGGCCAGCCGCCGCGCGAGAGGCACGCCTCGTTTGTGGATGCCGAGAAGCACGAGATCGGTGGCGCCCTTGTTGCGTTCCACCACTTCGTGGGCGATGCGGGTCAGCGCTCGGGCGACATCGTCGTCATCGAGCACTGCCCGCGAGCTGTGCAGATCGCGAGACATGCGAGGTTGGACCTCCTTCCCCGCCTCACGGGACGGGACTTAAAGGACGTCGGTCGCCACGACCCTATCAAGCACACCGGCCCGTTCTGCGCGAGTGGCGTTGTCGGCCCGGTCACACAGCGCCATCACGGCGACCGACACGACCAGCGAAGTCAGATCCAGCCGTGCCGCCGGGCGACGTGGACGGCTTCGTGCCGATTGGCCGCACCGAGCTTGGCCGCTGCCGACGACAGGTAGTTGCGGACGGTCCCCGGAGTGAGCGCGGCGCGTTGGGCGATCTCGTCGACCGGCGCACCCTCGGCGGCCAGTTCGAGCACGTCCGCCTCGCGGGCGGTGAGCGGGCTGTCCCCGGCGCTGATGGCCTCAGCGGCCAGTTCCGGGTCGACGTAGCGCCCGCCCGCGTGCACCGTGCGCACCACGTCGCCCAACACCTGCGCGGACACCGTCTTCGGCAGGAACCCGCCGACTCCGGCCTCGAGGGCGCGCTTGAGATATCCCGGCCGGCCGTGACTGGTGACGATCATGGTCCGGCAGCCGGGAACGTCGGCGTGGATCGCCGCGGCTACGGCGATGCCGTCCATGTCGGGCAGTTGCAGGTCCAGCACCGCCACGTCAGGAGTGTGCGCGCGAGCCATGGCCAAAGCCTCGTCGCCCGTCGCGGCCTCGGCGACCACGTCGACAGCGTCTTCGAGCGAGAGCAGTGCCCGCAGCGCCGAACGGATGAGGTGCTCGTCCTCGGCGAGCATCACCCTGATCGTCTCGGTCATCTCGCACCTTCCCTGACCGTCTGCACCGGCACGCTCGCCACCAGCTGGAACGACCCTGGCTGCGGGCGCTCCACCGCCAAGGTGCCGCCCATCGCCCGGAGCCGTTCCTCGAGCCCGGACAGGCCGGAGCCGGCATCGCCCTGCTCCAGCGGCGCGGCACCGACACCGTCGTTACGCATGGTCAGCCGCACCTGTCCGCCGTCTCGAGCCACGGTGATCACGCAGCTGCGCGCCTGGCTGTGCCGCAGCACGTTCGTCGTCGCTTCCCGGACCACCCAGCCGAGCACGGATTGCACGTCGCCGGGCAACTGCGCGCCGTCACCCACCACGCGCGTGTCGACACCAGCCGAACGCAACACCGATCGGGCACCGGCCAGCTCGCTGGTCAGATCGGCCGCCCGGTAGCCGTGCACGACCTCGCGGACCTCACGCAACGATTCCTGCGCGATGTCGCGAACAGCCATCATCTCCGCCTCCGCCTCGGCCCGGCCCCGGCGGCTCAGCTGGGCCGCGAGCTCGCTTTTCAACGCCATCACCGACAGATTGCGGCCCAGCACGTCGTGCAGGTCGCGCGCGAAGCGCAGCCGCTCTTCGGCCACGGCCAGCTGCGCCTGGGTCCGGCGCGACCCTTCGAGCTCCCACATGACGCCGAGCATCCACACCGATGCCCGGAAGGCGAACACGCCGCCGAGCAGCGCCAAGCCGGTGGAGATGCCGAAGGCGACCGTCCGCGCGCCCGGCCAGCCGAGCAGGTGTATCGCCCCGGCGACGCATCCGGTCACGACGACCGTGGCGAACAACAACCACGACGAGGTCAGCCGCGGCGTCAAGGCCAGGACGAAGAACCCGGCGAACAGCAGCACACCGGCGGCGCTGGCCCCTGACCCCTCCGGGGGTACGTCGACGGTCGAGCCGTGGAACGCCCACACCGCGGTCACCGCGCCCAGCGCGGTCACCACGGCGAGCACGACCACGGCCCACCGCGGCCACGGCCCCTGCCCGAGGTACCACTTCATCCCGGCGCGCAAGATCCAGATGGTCACCACCGTGTGCACCACGGCCAGGGCGAGGAAGACCGCGACGCCGGCCGGGCGGACGTCCTGCTCGGACAGGCTGAGGACGAGCATCGCCGCCAGGACCACCTCACCGGCGGCCAGCCCGTACAGTGAACCGCGGGTGTAGAGGTCGAACCGCTGCGCCGCGCTGCGTTCGCTCCACCAGCGGTTCACCATCGACACGGGAATGACCCTCTCATGAGCACGGTGCGCCCCAGCGGCACCGGCCGCCCTCGACTCGGCACCGGTCATCGACGAATGCACAGCCGATCAACCTCGCGGCTCCCAGCGGAACCAGCGCCGCTGCGCCCAGACCCCGACACCGATCCACGCGACGAGGACGGCGACCGGCATCATCGCCGCTTCGAAGCTGGCGGCGAAATCCACCACGCTGCCATCAACCGACACGCCGGACAGCCCGAGGTTGACCAGATCGACCACCGGGGTGAGCGGCAGGAAACGCGCGACGTCGGCCACGGCGTCGGGCCACTGGCTCAGCGGGAACATCATCCCGGACAGCGGCATGCACACCATCAGCACCGGCAACGTGCTCACCTGCGCTGTCTCGACGTTCTTCGTGAACGCGGTGGACGCCGCCGCGAGCAGGACGAACACGATCGAGCCGCCGACCAGGGCGACGAAGACCAGCAGCAGGTTCACCGGGGAGTCGAAGCCGATGGTCATCGCTACGCCGAGCGTCATGAGCACGGTTTGGACCAGCGCCAGGATCAGTGAGGGCAGCGCCGTGCCGGTGAGGATCTCCGCGTCGCTGGCCTCGCCGACCCGCAGGCGCTTGAGCACCAGTTCCTCGCGGCGTCCGACGTAGGCCGACACCAGGTTGTAGTAGACGACGAACAGCAGGACGAACCCGATCATCATCGCGGTCATCGTGGCGCCCACACCTGCGGCAGCGTCGTCGCCGGTACCCGACATCCGCAGCAGTCCCACCATCGCGATGGGCAGCGCCAGCGCGGTGAACATGGCGGTTCGGTTGCGCACCAGGAGGCGCAGCTCGGCTCGCGCGAGGGCGGCGACTCGGCGAGCGCCTCCCTTGGCTCGGCGTGGGCGCTGGGGGCGCTTCGGGCGCCGCCGGGTCGCGGTGAGCGTGGTCATGCCGGTACCTCCTCGGTCTGCGGCGTGCGGGGTTCGTGTTCGGCGGCCACGGCCAGGAACGCCTGCTCCAGCGAGGCCGACCGGGCCGACAACCCGTGCAGTTCGACTCCGTGGTCGCGGGCCCACTCCAGGAGCTCGGTGAGGCTGCGCTGGAGCATGTCGGTGTGGATGACGACGTCCTGGCTGTCGTCGACGACGAGCGCTCCGGGCAGCTCGGGCAGCGGCGGGCTGGACGTCGGGTCGGGACGGTCGAACGTGATGGTCGACGGCTGGGTCGCGACGATGTCGGCGACCGTGCCGGTCCGCACGATCCGCCCACGATGCATGATCGCCAGGCGATCGGCGAGCTCCTCGGCTTCGTCCAGATAGTGGGTGGTGAGCAAGACGGTGGTGCCGTCCCGGAGGAGGTCACGCACCAAGCGCCACGTGTCGCGGCGACTCTCCGGGTCCAGGCCGGTCGTGGGCTCGTCGAGGAACAACACCTCCGGGCGGCCCAGCAACGCCAGCGCAAGATCGAGACGACGCCGCTCTCCCCCGGACAGCTGCTTGACCGTCACGTCGCCACGCCCGGCCAGACCCACCATGTCCAGCGCTTCGTCCACCGGCCGCGGTGCCGACAACGTCCCGGCCCACATGGCCGCCGTCTCACCGACCGTCAGATCACTCGGGAATCCACCGGCTTGAAGCATGACTCCGGTCCGCGGGCGAACCGCCGCCCGGTCCACGTACGGATCATGACCGAGCACGCGTACGGTCCCGCCGGACGGCACGGTGAGCCCCTCGATCACCTCGAGTGTGGAGGTCTTGCCGGCGCCGTTGGTGCCGAGCAGCGCGAACAACTCGCCGCGGCGCACGGTGAAGGTGACGCCGCTGACCGCCTCGAATCCGCCGGTGTAACTGCGGCGGAGGTCGGTCACTTCGATGACATCTGGCATCGCACGTTCTCCAGTCGTCGGTCACATGTCGATTTCCTGGAGACCATCCTCGATCGCTGTCGCGCTTCATGGCCGTGAACAGCGTCATCACCTCATATGACTGATTCAGGCGGAGGACATGACAGATGTCATGGGCCAGTCGACCGAACGGCTGGAAACCAGCGGTGCGACTTGACGACAGGTTCGCGACAGATCAGCATCTTCCACAGCATCCGCCCCGGTGCGCCGGAAATCGTCCGGCTCTCACCCCTCCTGGAGGAGCGCACGTGTCGCTGCCGATGATCAGATCGCGCCACCGCACCCGGCTCACCGCGGCCACAGCCGCGGTGGGGCTCGCCCTCGCCACGGCCCTGGCCACGGGTAGTGCGGCGCCGGCCGCCGAGCCCGTCATCGACGGCACCGGCCTCGCCGTCGAACACGAGCTGTCAGCCGGCGGCTACATCGTCATCCTCGGCGAGCAGCCGGCCGCGACCTACGACGGCACGACGAGCGGGTTGCGCCGCACGGCACCCGCTGCGGGCGAGACCCTGCGCGCGGACTCCGCAGCCGTACGCACGTACCGCTCTCACCTGCGCGAGCAGCAGGAGGAGGTAGCCGACGCCGTCGGCGCCGACCCGGTCCACCACTACACGGTGGCTCTCAACGGCTTCTCCGCCCGGCTGTCGGCCGAGCAGGCTCAGACGCTGCAGCGCACGCCAGGGGTGCGGGCCGTGGTGAAGGACACGCCGCGCCACGTCGACACAGTGAGCTCGCCGGAGTTCCTCGGGCTGTCCGGTGCGGACGGGGTATGGCAGGAGCTCGGTGGCGCCCCCGAGGCCGGACACGGCGTGGTCGTGGGCGTCATCGACACCGGGATCTGGCCCGAGAACCCGTCGTTCGCCGGCGAGCAGCTGCCCAGCGAGCCCACCGGCGAAGTCGGCGAGCCGTACAGCACGTCCGAGACCGGCACCGCGATGCTCAAGGCGAACGGCGACACGTTCACCGGCGAGTGCGAGCCGGGCGAGGAGTGGACCGCCGATCTGTGTAACGACAAACTGATCTCGGCGCGCTACTTCCCGGACGGCTTCGTGAGCAACGTGCCACCGGAGCACCGGGACGAGTTCGAGCGGATCTCCACCCGTGACGGCGACGGGCACGGTACCCACACGGCCAGCACGGCTGCTGGCAACCACGACGTGGCGATGTCGGTCGACGACCGCGGGTTCGGCACCGGCTCCGGCATGGCGCCGGGCGCGAAGATCGCCGCGTACAAGGTGTGCTGGAACGACGACGACGCCAGCACCGGCGGTTGCTACCCGTCCGATTCGGTCGCCGCCATCGATCAGGCGGTGCTCGACGGCGTCGACGTCATCAACTACTCGATCTCCGGAGCTGTCGACACGGTGGTGGACCCGGTGGAGCTGGCGTTCCTCTCCGCGGCCTCGGCCAACGTCTTCGTCGCCGCGTCGGCGGGGAACAGCGGGCCCGGCTCGTCGACCGTGGCCCACAACAGCCCGTGGCTCACCTCGGTCGGTGCGAGCACCCACGCCGTCTACGAGGGCACCGTCGAGCTCGGTGACGGGCAGCGGTTCCGCGGCTCGATGATCGACGACGCCGGCGTGCCCGAGCAGACCCCGCTGGTCTACGCCGGCGACATCGCGGCCGACGGCGTCGACCCGGCCGAGGCCGCACTGTGCGGCCCGGACACGCTCGACGACGCCGCGGCGGCCGGCGCGATCGTCCTGTGTGACCGGGGCGTGCATGCGCGGGTGGACAAGTCAGCCGAAGTGGCCCGGGCCGGCGGCGCGGGATCGATCCTGGCCAACACCGACCCGGCCGAAGGACTCAATGCCGACCTGCACGTCATCGCGACCACGCACGTCGGAGCCGACGACGGCGACGTGATCCGCGACTACGTCACCGGTGACGGCGCGGCGACCGCCGCGCTGCTGCCTGGCGACCAGACCGACCTGCCGCCGACGCCGACGCCGGTCATCGCCGGGTTCTCCTCACGTGGGCCCGCGTTGGCCAACGGCGGCGACGTGCTCAAGCCCGACGTCGCCGCCCCGGGGGTGGACGTACTCGCCGGTGTGGCACCGGGCCCGAGCGGCGACAACGACTTCGGCTTCCTCTCCGGCACGTCGATGGCCTCGCCGCACGTGGCCGGCCTGGCTGCCCTGATCCGCGGCGCCGAACCGGGCTGGTCGGCGATGGCGGTCAAGTCTGCGCTCATGACCACCGCATACGACCTCAAGAGCACAGACGGCGTCGACGTGTCCGCCGACACCGACCGCTTCAACTCCGGCGCCGGGCACGTCGACCCGACCAGGTTCCTCGACCCGGGCCTGGTCTACGAGTCCGGACCGGACGACTGGCTGTCGTTCATCGAAGGCATCGGTGAGGAAACCGGTATCCCCGGCGTGGAGCCGATCGACCCGTCCGACCTGAACCAGGCCTCCATCGCCGTGGGCGCCTTGGCGGGCCGACAGGTCATCACTCGCGAGGTCACCGCGGTGACGCCGGGGCTCTACCGGGCCGACATCGACGTTCCCGGCTTCGATGCCGAGGTCACGCCGTCCGTGCTCTACCTCGGCCGGCCCGGGCAGACGAAGCGATTCGAGGTCACGCTCACCCGCACCACGGCACCCCTCGACGAGTACGCGCAGGGCACGCTGACCTGGAGCGGTGGTGGGACGACCGTCCGCAGTCCGATCGTCGCGCAGCCCGTGGCCGTGGCGGTGCCCGACGAGGTCACCGGAACCGGCAGCGCAGGTGAACTGACCTACGACGTGGTGCCCGGCTCCGACGGCGACATCGACGTCGCGTTGACCGGGCTCGTGCCCGGCGTGGTCACCGATGGCACGCTCACCCCGGGCGAGCCGTCCGATCCCGAGGGGAACACGTCCTCGCAGACGGTCGAGTTCGAGGTCCCCGAGGGCACCGATCTCGCCCGGTTCGATCTCGTCTCAGGCTCCGACGGCGCCGACTACGACATGTACGTGTACGGGCCGGACGGCGAACAACTCGCGGTGAACGGCGCCACCGGAGCCTCGAGCGAGCGGGTGGATCTGACCGAGCCGGCCGCGGGCACCTACGCCATCGTGGTGCATCTGTTCTCCAGCGCCGACGGTGCGCCGGTCGATTTCAGCCTGCGCAACTTCGCTGTGGGCGCCGAGGCCGCCGGCAACGCCACCGTCGCCCCGGATCCGATCCAGGGCACCCGTGGCACACCCGAAACCGTGACCGTCACCTACGAGGGCCTCGACGACAGCCTCCCCTACCTGGGCACGGTCACCTACGAGGGCAGTTCGACCCACACCACCGTCGCGATCAACTAGCCCGAACAGCTTCCAAATGATCATGTTCACTTGGCGATTGCCTGCTGCACCACCCGTACACGCCTGGTGGTGCAGCACAACGCCTGGTGGTGCGTGAAACCGGTCGCCTCGACGTTCGAGCTGACCGGCGGCTCGCGCCTACGATGACGCCATGACGACCGAGCCCGACCGCAGCCGTACCCGATTCCCCGGCATCAGCGCCCGGGCGTACGAACACCCAGCCGACCGCGGCGCCCTGGTGGCGCTGCGGTCGCTGCGCGGGTTCGACACGGTGCTGAAGAAGATGTCCGGGCTGTTCAACGAACGCAGTCTGCGCCTGCACTTCCTCGCAGGCTCGGTCCGCGTGGGCGAGCAGCAGTTCCGCGACGTGCACCAGGACGTCGTCGACGCCGCGCACATCCTGGACTTGCCCGAGACGCCGGAGCTCTACGTGGTCGCCGACCCCTACCCGCGAGCGATGGCGATCGGCTCCGACCGGCCGTTCATCGTCATCAGTACCGGGCTCTTCGACCTTCTCGACGCCGAGGAACGCCGGTTCACCATCGGCCACGAGGTCGGGCACATTCTGTCCGGTCATGCCGTCTACCGGACCCTGCTCCTCGCGCTCACCAGTCTGGCCCTGCGGGTGGCGTGGATTCCGCTGGGCTACATGGGCCTGCGTGCCATCGTCCTGGCGCTGGAGGAATGGCACCGCAAGTCGGAGTTGTCGTGTGACCGCGCCGGGCTGTTGGCCTCCCAGGATCCGGAGGCATCCAAGCGAGCGCTGATGAAGCTGGCCGGCGGCTCCCGCCTGGGCGAGATGAGCGTGGCGGCGTTCAAGGAGCAGGCGCGCGACTACGATGCGGCCGAGGATGCCCGCGACGGGGTGATCAAGCTGCTCAGCCTCATGGGTCGCACCCACCCGCACGCCGTCATCCGCTTGGACGAACTCGATCGCTGGGCGGGTTCCGGCGAGTACAGCCGCATTCTCGCCGGCGACTACCCTCGGCGCTCCGACGACCGCGACGCCTCGATCTCCGACGAGGTCCGCAACGCCGCGAAGTCGTATCAGGAATCGTGGAGCCGAACCGCCGACCCCCTGATCAGCACGCTGCGCGACGTCGCGAACAGCGTCGCCGAGACCGGCGGCAAGATCTTCGACAACATCGCCAACCGGGCCCGCCGATCGTGACCGGCCCGACTACCAACACGCCCAGCTTCAGCCGCTGAGACTGGGCTTGAGTTTCACGATCCGCCCGAGCAACCCGTTGACGAACGTGGGCGACTGCTCGGTGGACAGCTCGCGCGCGAGCGAGACCGCCTCGTCGAGTGCGACCGGATCGGGGACGTCGTCGCGATAGAGAACTTCGTAGACGCCGAGACGCAGGATGTTGCGGTCGATCGCGGGCATCCGCTCGAGCGTCCAGCCTTCGGCGTAGGTCGAGATCAGCTCGTCGATGCGCTCGCCGTGCGCGATGACCCCTTCGACCAGCGTCACGGTGTACTCGTTCAGCGGTGGATCGGCCGTGGTCATCCGATGGGCGAGCGTGGCCCCGCGGCCGAGGCCGCGCAGGTCGGACTCGTACAGGATGTCCAGAGCTCGCTTACGGGCACGGGTACGAGCAGGCATGGTCTTCCGGCCCGTCAGCCGGCGCGACCGAGGTAGGACCCGTCGCGGGTGTCGACCTTGACCTTCTCGCCCGTGGTGATGAACAGCGGGACCTGCACCACGTGCCCGGTCTCGAGCGTGGCCGGCTTGCTGCCACCGGTGGAGCGGTCGCCCTGCAGGCCGGGCTCGGTGTATTCGATGGCCAGGACGACCGAGGCGGGAAGCTCGACGAACAGAGGAGTCCCCTCGTGCATGCCCACCGTGGCGGTCTGGTTCTCGAGCATGAAGTTCGCGGCGTCGCCGACGGTCGCGGCGGACACGTTGATCTGGTCGAAGGTCTCGGTGTCCATGAACACGAACTCGTCGCCGTCGCGGTACAGGTACGTCATCTCGCGCCGGTCGACATTGGCCGTGTCGACCTTGACGCCGGCGTTGAACGTCTTGTCCACGACCTTGCCCGAGACGACGTTCTTCAGCTTCGTGCGTACGAACGCGCCGCCCTTACCGGGCTTGACGTGCTGGAACTCCACGACGCTCCAGAGCTGGCCGTCAAGGTTGAGCACCATGCCGTTCTTCAGGTCGTTCGTCGTCGCCACGTCGTGAGTTGCCTTTTCCTCGTCGGTGCCGCCTGATCGCGTGCAGCACACCCGGGCTGACGAGCCCGCGTGCCGACGTCACGCGTCCAGGACGAGCAGGTCCTTGGTTGTCGGTGTGAGCAGGTCGGGCACTCCAGCGGCACGGACCACCAGGGTGTCCTCGATCCGGACTCCGCCACGCCCTGGTAGGTAGATACCGGGTTCGACGGTCACGGTCATGCGGTCGGCCAGTGTACCCGTCGCCGAGTACCCGAGCGTCGGCGCTTCGTGCACCTGCAACCCTACACCGTGGCCGGTGCCGTGACCGAACTGGTCAGCGTAGCCGCCAGCGTCGATGACCGACCTGCTCGCGGTGTCCACGCCAAGGCAGTCTTCGCCCACGACCAGCGCCTGTCTCCCCGCCCGCTGAGCGGCCTGCACGATGTCGTAGATCTCGCGCTGCCAGTCGGCCGGCTCGGCGGCCACCACGGACGTACGGGTGCAGTCGGCGTGGTAACCGCGGTAGATCGCCCCGAAGTCGATCTTCAGCAGATCGCCCTTGGCGATCTGCCGGTCCACCGGGCGGTGATGCGGAATCGCACTGTTCTCGCCGGCAGCGACGATGGTCTCGAAGGCGATGCCGTCGGCGCCGTGCGCGTACATTCGCCGCTCGAGGTCGAGCGCAACCTCCTTCTCGGTCCGGCCGACGAACCGGCCTGCGGCGTAGAGGTCTTCGAGCGCACGGCAGGAGATGGCACACGCCTCGGTCAGCGCCTCGATCTCGGTGTCGTCCTTCGTGGTGCGCAGCTTCTCTACGGCGCGGCCGAGGTCGACGAGTTCGGTCGAGCCGTCCGCCTCGTCCAGCGCTCGACGGATCGACTTCCATGATTCGAGGGTGAGGTGGTGCTCCTCGACACCCAGGCGCGCGGCCGTCGTGCCGGCGGCGGCTCGCACGGCCAGCGCGGGCGCCACATGCCGCTCGATGACGAGTTCCACGTCTGCTGCGACATCGGCGGCAGCGGTGGCGTACCGGCCGTCGGTCGCCAGCGTGGCTGCGCCGTCAGCGGTGAGAAGCAATGCGGCGTTACTACTGGCGAGCCCGGTCAAGTAATGTACATTAGTAAGGTTAGTGACTAACGCAGCATCCAACTTGTCATAAGTCAGAAGTTCCGCTAGTCGAGCGCGACGGTCGACGTGAATCTCGGGCAACTTCGGCCTCCTATTGCTGTGACCAGCTAAATCACCGGCCCATTCCATTAACTGAGACTGCCACTTCGCAGGTTTTCACTGGGCCTTTAGCATGTTGATCATGCTCATATTCGGCCTGATCGTCACCGTCATCCTGGCCCTCGTCATGAGCTACGTGGTCATTCGTAGCGGCCCGTCAAGCCGGAATGTGCCCACCTTTTCCTCTCCCCCGACGCCCCCCGCCGGCGTCCGGATCAGCCGTGAACTCCAAGAGGCGGTGCGTGACACCGCCTCGCGGGGCAACCCCGAACAGGCTGCCAAGCGTTTGCACAAGGAAGCCGGTCTGCCCACCACGCAGGCTACCGCCGTCGTGTATGCGCTCCAGACGGGGCAAGTCTTCCCCGAGCCAGAACCCACCAGCACCGCAGCGACAGCCGAGCCGACCCGCCGGGCACCGGTCGACGCCGAGCTGTTGACCACGCTGCGCCGGCTCGTCGTGCAGGACCGGTTGCGCCGTACGGCCGCCATCAGGCTGCTGAGGGAGCGCACCGGCATGAACAACCGCGATGCGCGACGCTTCCTCGACGCCTTGTGAGGCACCAGGCCACGCCGGCTGACGGCCGCGGGCATTCACACCAGGGCAGCGACCGCGCGTAGGGCGAGGTCGTACGAGTTCAGGCCGAACCCCGCGATGGTTCCCGTGGCGACGCCGGCCACGACGCTCGTGTGCCGGAACGTCTCACGGGCCGCGGGATTGGAGATGTGCACCTCGATCAGTGGCGCCCGCAGCTGCGCGCACGCGTCCCGCAGCGCATACGAGTAGTGCGTGAACGCCGCTGGGTTGAGGATCACCGGCTCGGCGGCGTCGGCGGCGTCGTGCAACCAGGCCACCAGTTCGGCCTCGTCGTCGCTCTGGCGTACGTCGACCTCCAGGCCCAGCTCCGCGCCGGTCGCCCGGCATCGCTGCGCGAGCGCCTCGTAGGACGTGTCGCCGTACACATCGGGTTCTCGCGAGCCCAGCCGGCCCAGATTCGGCCCGTTGACCACCAGCACCTGCTTCGTCACGACGTGACCCTAACCATGTTCGCCGCCCTCATGCTCACTGTCCGGCCTGGGCCGGCTGACCGCCGCGAATGCCGACTCGAGCAGCTCGATGTCGGGAGCCTCCAGGACGCCGGGCTTGCCGAGATCGTCGAGGACGATGAACCGCAGGCGGTCGCCGCGAGTCTTCTTGTCGACCCGCATCGTCTCGAGCAGCCGTGGCCAGGCCGCAGCGTCGTACGACGTCGGCAGACCGAGCGCGTCAAGGATGCGTCGATGCCGATCGGCGGTGGCGTCGTCGAGCCGTCCGGCCAAGCGGCCCAGTTCGGCGGCGAAGACCATGCCGACGGCGACGGCCGCACCGTGGCGCCACCGATATTCTTCGACCTTCTCGATGGCGTGAGCCAGCGTGTGCCCGTAGTTGAGGACCTCCCGCGGGCCCGCCTCGCGCAGATCGGCACCCACGACGTCTGCTTTGACCTTGACCGAGCGTTCGATCAGTTCGCGCGTGTGCGGCCCGTCCGGGCGGGCCGCCCCGGCCGGATCGGTCTCCACCAACTCGAGAATCACCGGATCGGCGATGAAGCCGGCCTTGACCACCTCGGCCAACCCGGTGACGTACTCGTCCTGCGGCAGCGTCTCCAGCGCGCTCACGTCGCACAACACCGCTGCCGGGGTGTGGAACGCGCCGACGAGGTTCTTTCCCTCCGCCGTGTTGATCCCGGTCTTTCCGCCGACCGCCGCGTCCACCATGCCGAGCACCGTCGTCGGCACGGCGATCCACGACACGCCGCGCAACCAGGTCGCTGCGACGAACCCGGCGAGATCGGTGCTCGCGCCGCCGCCGATGCCGACGACGACGTCGGACCGGGTCATGCCGATCCGGCCCAGCACCGACCAGCACTGGGCTGCGACCTCGGCGGTCTTGGCGTGCTCGGCGTCGGGCACCTCGAGCACGTGGGCGTCGAAACCACGCGCGTACAGGTCGGCCTGGACCCGCTCGGCGGTGCTGCGCACCGTGGCCGGATGGATGATCGCCACCCGTCGAACACCGGCGTCCAGGTGGTCGGCCAGCTCCCCGACCACGCCGTGCCCGACGACGACGTCATAGGGCCGCTCGCCGTGCACCCGGATCAGCGCCCGCGCTTCACTCGACATGGCTGACGACCTCATCGGCCACGTCGTCGGGTTCACGCCCGTTGGTGTCCACCGTCACCGTGGCCACCTCGAGATAGAGCGGACGCCGCGCGTCGAGCAACCGCTTGAGTTGTGCCCGGGGGCTTTCGAGCAGCAGCGGGCGGTCACGGTTGAATCCGACCCGGGCCACCGCGTCGGTCAGCCCGACGTCAAGGAAGACCACCAGGTGTCCACGTAACCGCTCACGGGTGCTCTCGTCGCCGACGGCGCCGCCGCCGAGCGCCAGCACGCCGTCGTGCTCGGCCAAGGCCGTGGCGACAGCCGCTCGTTCCAGCTCACGGAATCTGGCTTCGCCGTCCTCGATGAAGATGTCGGCGATCACCTTGCCGACCGACTGCTCGATGTCGGTGTCGGTGTCGCGGAACCCGACCTTCAGCCGCTGCGCCACGGCCGCGCCGACGGTCGACTTGCCCGCACCGGGCGGGCCGACGATGATCACGCGCGGCGCCATCAGCGCACCGCCAGATGCGACGGGATCGAGTCCACGTACGCCTGGGCGTTGCGCGCGGTCTCGGTCACCGAGTCGCCGCCGAACTTCTCCAGCGCCAGTTCGGCCACCACGAGTGCCGTCATCGCCTCGGCGACGACTCCCGCCGCGGGAACGGCACACACGTCCGAGCGTTGGTGGTGTGCCCGGGCCGGCTCACCGGTGCTGGTGTCGATGGTGCGCAACGCCCGGGGAACGGTCGAGATCGGTTTCATCGCGGCACGCACGCGCAGGGTCTCGCCCGTGGACATGCCGCCCTCGATGCCACCGGAGCGCCCCGACGTGCGCCGTACGCCGCCGTCGTCGGCCGGTTCGATCTCGTCCTGCGCCGCAGAACCCCGGGAACGCGCCAGCTCGAAGCCGTCGCCGACCGCCACAGCTTTGATCGCCTGAATGCCCATCAACGCACCGGCCAGGCGCGCATCCAGCTTGCGATCGCCGTGCACGTAGCTGCCGATGCCCGGAGGCAGGCCGTGCACGACGACCTCCACGACGCCACCGAGGGTGTCGCCGTCGCGGCGGGCGGCATCGACCTCGGCGACCATCGCCGCGCTGGTATCGGCGTCGAAGCAGCGCAGCGGGTCGGCATCGAGGTATTCGACGTCGTCAGGGCCGGGCACTGGCGAGCCGGCCGGAACCGCCACCGTGCCCAGTTCCACCGTGTGGCTGACCAGGCGCACCCCGTAGGCCTGCTGCAGGAAGGCCGCGGCGACGCAGCCCAACGCCACGCGTGCGGCGGTCTCTCGGGCGCTGGCCCGCTCGAGCACGGGCCGGGCTTCGTCGAAGCCGTACTTCTGCATACCGGCCAGGTCCGCGTGCCCGGGACGGGGCCGGGTGAGCGGCGCGTTGCGCGCAAGCCCCTCCAGCTCACCCGGGTCGACCGGGTCCGCCGCCATGACCTGCTCCCACTTGGGCCATTCGGTGTTGGCGACCTGTACCGCCACCGGCCCGCCCATGGTCCGGCCGTGGCGGACGCCACCGACGAACGTGACCTCGTCGGCCTCGAACTTCATGCGGGCGCCGCGGCCGTATCCGAGGCGGCGCCGTGCCAACGCAGCGGCGACGTCGGCCGTGGTGACCTGGACGTCAGCCGGCAGTCCCTCGAGAATCGCGACGAGCGCGGGGCCGTGCGACTCCCCCGCCGTGAGCCATCTGAGCATGTCACGAATCCTCCCACGACCGCACCGCGGCGTTGACATCCCTCCGCCGTACCCGGTCGCTACCCGGGCGTGACCTCGATGACCACGGCCATTCCCTGTCCACCGCCACCGCACAACGCGGCCACACCATGACGCTGCCCCCGGCGGCGGAGTTCGCGGGCCAGTGTGTGCACGAGCCGCAGCCCGGTCCCGGCGAGCGGATGCCCCAGGGCGATGGCGCCACCGTTCACGTTGACCACGTCCATGGGCAGACTCAGCTCGTCGATGCTGGCGGCGACCACACCGGCGAAAGCCTCGTTGATCTCGAACAGGTCGATGTCGCTGACAGCGAGTCCAGCGTGTTCGCACCCGGCCCGCACGGCCGCGGCCGGTTTGAGATGCAGCGTGTGGTCCGGCCCCGCCACTTCGGCGCAAGCCACCACCCGGGCCAGCGGAGTCACGCCGAGGCGGTCGGCCACGTTCGACGAGGTGAGGATCCCCACCGAGGCTCCGTCGCTCAGCTGCGAGGCGTTCCCGGCGGTGATCGTGCCGTCGGGGCTGAAGGCCGGACGCAGCTGAGCCAGGGCGTCGATGCTGGTCTCGGGCCGGATCCCCTCATCGCAGCGCAACGCGTCGAAGGCGACGATCTCGTCAGCGAACCATCCGCTGCGACTGGCCGCTGCGGCACGCTGCTGGCTGCGCGCGGCGATCTCGTCCTGCACCGCCCGGCTCACACCGAGCCCGGCGTTGGCTTCCTCGGAGAGCTCGCCCATCCCCTGTCCGGTCAGCCCACACCGGAGACCGTCGACGACGAGCGTGTCGACCAGTCCCACCGATGCGCCGTGATCACCGCGGAGCAGCCCCGCGTGAGCGGCCCGCGTCATCGAATCGCCACCGCCGACCACGTAGACCTCGCCCTCACCGAGCCGGATCCGCCGGCTCGCCTCGGCCACGGTCGCCAACCCGGCCAGGCAGACGTTGTTCACGGTGACCGCCGGCACCGTCCAGGACAGCCCACCGGCCGCTGCGGCCAGCCGTGCGGGGTTCTGGCCGTGCCCGGCCTGCAACACCTGGCCGAGCAGCACGCCGTCCGGTGTCGGCAGTCGCGCGTGCCGCTCGAGCAAGGCCCGGATCGGGCGAGCCAGCAGCTCACGGGTGGACCACTGCCGAAGGCTGCCGCCGAAGCGGCCGAACGGCGTCCGGGCGGCATCGAGCAGGACCGGGACGGTCATCGGGCGGCAGCGCCTGGCGGCGAGTCGAGCAACCGATGCGGTGTGCCGAATCCAGGCACCGACGTCCACGCGCCGTCCGCCATGGCCGAGGCGTGCCCGCAGATGCCCGGGGCCGTCCACGTCGCCGCCGTCACGCCGTCGACCAGCGCGGGCCGGTCCGCCACCGCAGCGCTGACGAACTCGTGGGCCAAGTGGGGATGCGAGCCCCCGTGAGCCGCGCCCACGCGCACCACCGGCCGACCGTCGCCGGGATCGTACTCACTCGGCCGGGTGAACCTGCGCAGCTCTGCCGGCAGCACCTGTGTTCGATCCGGCGGGTGCACCGTCTGCGCCCGCGCCGGCCGGCTCCAGTTCGCCTGGACGGGCTCGAGGGAGTAGACGGTGAGCCCGTCCTCCTCGTCGAGCATCGGCCATTCCACCCCCATGTCGTGTCCGAACACGGAGAACCCTTCGTAGTACGACCGCGCGGTCTGGAAGAACGACACCGTGACCTCGGCGGTGAGCCCGTCCCGGTCCAGGGCGAACAGCCCGGTCTCAGCCGGGAACGGATTGGAGAAGTCGCCACGACGCTCCTCGGTGAGGATGCCGCTCCCCCGTGCGGCGACCTTCTCCACCCGCGCGTCAGCCAGCGCCAGCAGCGGGGAGACGATGTGCGTGGCGTAGTTCAGCGGCGGGAACCCGCGCCAGTAGCTGGGATAGCCGTCCAGGTTCTGGATGTGGTCGCCGCGCATCAGGGTCAACGGCCCGAGCCGCCCGATGTCGATCAGGTCTTTGACGTAGAAGAACGCGCGGCCGAACACCATCGTCTCCATCATCATGTAGACCCGGCCGGAGTCCCGTTCGGCGTCGAGCACCTGCTCGATCCCGTCCAGCGTGGTCGCCATCGGCACCGCGCTGGCGCAATGCCGTCCGCTGCGCAACACCGCGACGCTGTGCTCCACGTGAAATCGCACCGGCGAGGCGACGTGGACCGCGTCGTAGCGGTCCGTGGCCAACAACTCGTCGAGGCTGGTGAACCGATCATTGACGCCGAACTCGTCGGCCACGCGGTGCAGCGCCGCGGTGTCCACGTCCACCAGCGCTACCGAACCCACCTGCGGATGACTGCGATACAGGGGTAGAAAGTGCGCACCGAAGCGGCTGCCGACCACGGCGACGTCGATCGTGGCCATCAGACCACCTCGGCGTTCAGCACCTCGGTCACCGGGCCGAACAGGAACGTGACCCCGCCGGTGGCGAACTTCTCCACGTCGTCTGCGGCGGCTCGTCCGGCCTCGCTGTCGAAGGCGGCCTGAAGCTGCTCGCGGGTGTCGGCCCACAACTCCGCGATCAGGTAGTGCTCCGGCGGGTTGCCGTCGAAGTCCGGCCGCAGCCACGTGATGGTCCAGCCCGCGAGCCCCGGCATGCGCCGGGCGAGCGGGATGTGCACGTCGCGGTAGTGCCGGTCGAATGCTTCAGGATCGTCGGGATGCCCGTACAGCACGGTCGCCTTGTACATGTCGCTCAGCCTCCGACCTGCAGATCGAGGAAACTCTTCATCTGCTCCACGAGGGCGACCTCGGTCGGCAGGCGTTCCATGCTCGACGCACCCAGGAAGCCGTGCAGGCCGGGCACGGCACGCAGGACCTCGGCGACGTCGCCCGGCTGTGCGATCGGCCCACCGTGCGCCAGGACCAGCACGTCCGGGCGGGCTGCCGTGGCCGTGGCGAGGATGCGCGTGACGAAGTCGATCGACTCCGCCATCGTCCACGCCGTCTGCGCGCCGATGGTGCCACTGGTGGTCAGGCCGGCGTGCGCCACGATGACGTCGGCCCCAGCGTCGACCATCGCCCGCGCTTCGGCCTCGGAGTGCACGTAACTCGCCGTGAACAGGTCGAGCTCGTGAGCGTGGGCGATCATCTCCACCTCACGGTCGAACCCGAGCCCGGTCTCCTCGAGGTTGGCCCGGATCATCCCGTCGAACAGGCACACCGTCGGGTAGTTCTGCACCCCGGCGAACCCGGCGTCGCGGACGGTGCGTAGGAAGCGCGGGATGGAGCGGAACGGGTCGGTGCCGCACACACCGGCGACCACCGGAAAGTCGGGGCCGACCACCGGAATGATCTCGTCGGCCATCTCCATGACGATCGCGTTCGCGTCCCCGTACGGCATGAGCCCGGCCATCGAACTGCGACCGGCCATGCGGTACCGCCCCGAGTTGTAGACGACGATGAAGTCCAATCCGGCCATCTCGGAGCACTTCGCCGACAGCCCGGTCCCGGCGCCACCGCCGACGATGGCCCGGCCCTGGTCGACCTTGTCTCGAAGTCGCTGCACGATCTCGGTTCTGCTCATTGCCTGTTCCCTCGTGGTTGATCTACATGGAGGCTCGCGGACAGCATGTGATGCAGGGCATCGGCCATGTCGCGAGCCAAGTCCTCGTCGTTGATGTGCTTCGGCGAGGTGACGATGGGCGTCGTGGACGCCGCGCGGCGGTGCAGAGCGTCGATCAAGGCCTGGTCGGCTTCCGGATCGTGGAAGATCCCGCCCGGGCCGGAGATCGCGGAGAACCCGCCTCGAGGCACGTACACCCGGGCGTGTCCCTCCGGTGCCATCGCGAGAGCATCGCCGATCCGGGTGCCGATCGCTGCGCACTCCGCCGGGCTGGTCCGCATGAGGGTGACGTTGTCGTTGTGCTGGTACAGCCGCCGCTGCCGGAACGACTCCGGCACGGTCGCTGACGGGCCGAAGTTGACCATGTCGAGCGCGCCGAGGCTCACGACCTGCGGAATTCCTGCCCGGGCTGCCGCCGTCAGCCGTGCGGGCCCGGCCGAGCACACCCCGCCAACGAGCTCGTCGGCGATCTCGGTCGTGGTCAGGTCCAGGACGGCGTCGATACGGCCCTGCCGGATCAGGTGCTCCATCGCTGCGCCGCCCTGGCCGTTGGCATGAAAGACGAGCACCTCGTAGCCGTATGCCTCCAGCTGCTTGCGGGCCGCGGTGACACCCGCCGTGGTGACGCCGAACATCGTCGCTGCCACGACTCTCCGCCCGCCGGTGCCGGGATCGTGGTCCTGGTTCGCGCGCACCATGCCCGCCAGCGCTCCGGCTGCATTCGCCAACGCCTGGCGCGACAGAACATTCAGCCCGGCGATGTCGACGACCGGGTAGATCATGGTGACGTCCGAGTCACCGATGTAGGGCCTCGTCTCCCCGGCCACGATGGTCGCCAGCAGCACCTTCGGCGTCCCGAACGGCAGCATCGGCGCGACCGAGGCGAAGATCGTGCCCGCGTTGGACCCGCCGGCGACCAGCAGACCATCGAGTTGCCCTGTCTCGACCAGCCGCCGCACGATGCGTGCGGCACCGTCGGCCATGGTCGCGATGGCCTGGCCTCGGTCGCCGTTGCCACGAAGCGTCGACAGGTCGGCCCCTGCTTCCCGGGCGACCTGCTCGCTGTCGATGTCGGGCCGGATCCCGGGCGAACCGAGCACCCCCACGTCGATCAGGCTCACCCCCACCCCGGCGGCCTGGAGCCGGCTGCGCAGGACGTCGTACTCGTCGCCTTTCGTGTCCAGCGTCCCGACCAGGACCACCCGTGGTTCGGGCTGGTCCTGCCGACTCATTTGATCGCCCCGCTCAACATGCCCTCCAGCAGGCGCCGCTGGGCGAACAGGAAGACGACGAGGATCGGCAGCGAGATGAGCACACTCAACGCCATCAGGCGTCCCCACTGGGTGCCGTACAGACTCGTCTGCAACACCAGCAGCGCGCCGACCGGATACGCGTCGGGCTCGGTCAGGAACGTGGTCCCGTAGAGGAACTCCCCCCAGGCCAGCATGAACACCATGACACCGACGGTGATGACACCATTGCTGGCCAGCGGCAAGATGACCGAGCGGAACGTCCGCCACAGCGAAGCTCCCTCGAGCGCCGCCGCCTCCTCCAAGTCACTCGGGATGGACTGGAAGAACGGCCGCAGCAAGACGATGGCGAACGGCAGCATGAAGGCCGAGTTCACGACGACCAGGCCGATGATCGTGTTCGTCAGCCCCCACCCGGCCAGGATCCGGTACAGCGGCATCAGGGTCATCGGCTGCGGAACCATCTGCAGCAGGATGAACGCGCCCAACAGAACGGCCACCGCCTTCGTCCACCCAGGCGTACGCCGCCGCGCCAGACCGTAGGCCGCCGGAACTGCCAGCCCGAGGGTCAGCGCGACCGTGCCGACCGCGATTTGCGCGGAGTTCAGCACCGACGGCCAGATCGTGGGGAGCAGGTTGGAGTACTGCTCCAGGGTCGGGGTGAAACGCAGACCCGACGGGTCGGTCAGCACCGCGCCCTCGGACTTCAGCGACGTCGCCAGCACCCACACCAGCGGGACGGCATACAGCAGGAGAATGACGCCACGGCCGAGGTACGCCCCGGTTCCCTGCCTGTGATACCTGTTCACAGTGCCTCCTCCCTGCGGATCGCCCGCAGATAGGCGAGCCCGAGCAGGGCGACCGCGAGCATCCCCAAGATCGCCACGACCGCACCGGCGCTGAAGTCGAACTTCTGGAAGGCCTCCCGATAGGCCAGGTACGGCAGCGTCGTCGTGGCATCGCCCGGACCGCCCGAGGTGACCACGTAGACGTACTCGAAACTGCGGAAGCCGTACATCAGGTTCAGGATCGCCAAGATGAGAATCGTCGGGCGGAGCAGCGGAATCACGATCCGCAGCCGGATCTGCCAGACGCTCGCTCCGTCGACGGCCCCGGCGTCGAAGACCTCGTTGGGGATCGCCAGCAGCGCAGCCCGGTAGATCATGACCGAGAACGGCAGGCTGGCCCAACAGGCGATGAACGACAACGTCACCAAGGCGAGGAACGGGTCGCCCAGCCAATTGACGGGGTCGATGCCGACCAGGCCGAGCCCTCGGTTCACCGCACCGTCAGGGGCGAACAGGAACCGCCAGATGTTGCCGTTCACGACTGAGGGCAAGGCCCACACGAAGATCATCAGCCCTTGCGTGAAGACCGCGTCGAGTGAGCGAACCGCCAGCAGATTCGCGAAGACGAACCCCAGGACCAGGTTGACCACGAGAATCAGCAGGCTGAACACGACCGTCACCCGCAGCGACTGCCAGAACTCCGGTCCAGTCAGCACCGGGCCGAAGTTCGCCAGGCCGACCCAGCCCCAGTCGCTCATCAAGTTGGCGGCCCCGACCTCGGTCAGCGCCATCTGGAACAGGTTGACGATCGGATAGATCGTGAATGCGGCGAGCAGGACCAGGGCCGGGACGACGAACATGGCCATCCGCGGCCCGCCGATTCCGGTCAGTGCGCGTCCACGCCCCGGTGCGCGGGAGAGGTTGTCAGCAGCCACCGTTCCCCCGTTCGAAAGCCGTCTGGACTCGCTCCAGACCCTGTTCAGCCGCTTCGGCAGGTGTCAGCGCGCCGGCGAGCATGTTGGAGAAGACGACGCCCAGATCCGTTTGGGCATCGAGCGTTCGCACGTTGTCCGGCCAAGGCCGCAGATTGGCTGGGTCGAGCTGGGTGACGAACGGGCCGGAAATCGGGTGCTCACCCACGCGGGGGTCCGCGCGCACATCATCGCGGGTCGGGATGGCCCCGATGAGCTCGAAGGTCGTCAGTTGACCCGCTTCGGACATGAAGGCCGTGTCGATGAACTCCCAGGCCAGATCTGGATGGTCCGCGAATGCGCCGACAGCGACCGACTCGCCGGCGAACGAGATGCCGCTGCCGTCGCGGCCGCCGGGCATGGGCGCGGTCCCGACCTCGAAATCCGGGTCGGCGGCCATCAGGTTGCGCAACTCCCAGCTGCCGCCTTCGACGAAGGCGGTGTCACCGGCGAGAAAACGCTGAAACGCGATGTTGACGCTGACCGTGGAGATGTCGGCCGGCATGGCTCCCTCGAGCCGCCAGGAGTTGATCATGTCCAGGACCTCGACGGTGCGCGGTGAGTCGAGGTTGCAGTAGTTCACGCCCTCGGGGAGCAGCCATTGCATGAGGGCCCACGTGCTCTGCAGGGTCGGATCCGCGCCGAGCGTGATGCCCTGGTATTTCCCGTCGTTCGCGATGACGTCGAGTGCAGCGTCCAGTTCGTCGATCGTCTCGGGCGCCTCGAGGCCGTACTCGTCGAGGATCGTGCGGTTGAACCACAGCCCCAGCACGTTGTAGCGCCACTGCAGCGCCAGCACCCGGCCGTCGTCGTCCCGCCACAATGCTTGGTCGGCGAGTTGGGCGACGTTGTCGGACTGCTCGACCTGCTCGGTGATGTCGGCGTAGGTCCCCCCGGCCGCCGTCAGTGAGAAGTCCGCTACCGGGTTGCCGACGATGACGTCCGGTCCCTCACCCTGAGCGGCGGCCGCGACGAGCTTGGGCCCGAAGCTGTTGATCGGAACGGCCACGAACTCGACTTCCACGTCGGGGTGGGTCTCGAGGAACTGATCTTTCAGCGCCACCAGGCTCGGATCCTCACCCATGTAGGACCACACCGTGAGCGTCTGCTTGCCGTCAGCGGCCTGAAAAGTCTTCGGCGTCACGACACAGCCGCTGAGAGCACACGCGGCCGCGGCGACCATCGCTGAAAAGCGCATCCCCTTTCGCATTGATCTCCCCTCCCCGGGACGATCACGTCCCGGCTGGTGATCGCCGACCCCAACCGCCTGCGGCGAATGTGATGCGGAGCACGCTAGGGGGTATTTATGTCGATTGTCAACGTAAAGTTGTTGGCGACCGACACAATAGTGTCGACCGCCCATCGAGGCGGCGGATACGCTGGCTGGACCGTGCCAGCGACGACCACGAAGGGGGCGAGGAGATGGACCGGGGGCATCGGGACGGCGAAGCACCCAGTTCACAGTCGCGGCTGCGCACGGCCCGATCCGGTGCTCTACTGAACCTCATCCGCCGCGGTCAGGCCCGAACCACCAGCGAGCTCGCGGCGCAGATGGGGTGGGCTCGATCGACCGTGGCCGAACGAGTCGACCGACTGACCAAAGCTGGACTGGTCAAACCCACCACACCGGTCACGAACGGCCGTGGGCGGCCGGCCACGGTGTTGGAGTTCAACGGGGACGGTGGCGCCGTCCTGGCGGTCCAGGTCGGTGTGTCCGGCACTCGCGTGGCGGTGACGAACCTCGACGCCCAGGTCCGGTGGAGCCGGGTACTCGATCTGGGCATCGTGTCGCCACCGGACCGCGTCGTCACCGCGATACATGACGAGCTGGTCCGCGCCTGCGACGAGATCGGCGTCGACCCCGCGACGGTGTACGGCATCGGCATCGGTCTGCCCGGCAAGGTCGAACTGGCCACCGCGGCGCCGGCCGGACCCGAACCCAACTCGTCCTGGCTGGACTACCCGATCGCCCGTCGCCTCTCGGCCGCCTTCGGCGTCCCCGCCTACGTCGACCAGGACGTGAACCTGCTCGCCCTCGGTGAGCAACGGACCTTCTGGCCCGATGCCGACGTGTTCGTGTGCGTGAAGGTCGGCACCGTCATCGGTTGTGGTCTCGTCATCAACGGTTCGGTCGTGCGCGGTGCCGCGGGTCTGGCCGGCGAGATCGGGCACACCCACGTCCCCGGGCGGGACGACCGCTGCGCCTGCGGCAACCGCGGTTGCCTGAACGTCGTGGCCGGTGGAGGGGCGCTGGCTGCGACCCTGAGCGCGGCCGGGCACGACGCACCCAGTGCTCGCGATGTGGCCAGGCTCGCCCGCGAAGGCGTCGTCGAGGCAGCCCAAGCCGTGCGCGCCGCTGGGCGAGACGTCGGGACGGCGCTGGCCAGCGTCATCAACCTGCTCAACCCTGAGGTGATCACCGTCTGGGGTTACCTCGCCGACGCCGAAGACCATTTGTTCACCGGCATCCGCGAGAGCATCTACCACCGAGCGGTGCCGGCGGCGACCAGCCGCCTGCGCGTGGAACGGGCCCGATTCGGCGACGAAGCCGGTATCCATGGTGCGGCGATGGCAGTCATCGAGGAAGTTCTCGAGCCCGAGACGGTCGACGACTTCCTCACCGGTCAGGCCGCCGCGACGACCCGTACGACCTGACTCGGCGCGCCCGCACCCCACCGGAGCGGACAATGCCGATGCCCAGAGCCCGGGGTCTGGTCTAGGCTCGCCCTCGTGCCGCATGAGATCGATCCCGCGTTCCTGGCCCTACCGATGCGTTCGCTGGCCGACGCCGCACTGCAGCGAGCTGCCGACCTGGGCGCCGAACACGCCGACTTCCGGTTCGAGCGGATCCGCACCCAGGACCTGTCATTTCGCGACGGCAAGCTCGAGGGCAGCCGCGACGGCGAGGACGTCGGCTTCGCCGTCCGCGTCCTGCATCAAGGCACCTGGGGCTTCGCCGCGGCCGTCGACCTGACGCCGGACGAGGCCGTCAAAGCCGCCGAGCAGGCGGTCGATCTGGCCAAGGTGTCACGAGAGCTGAGTCCGACTCGGGTCGAGCTGGCCGCCGAGCCGGTGTACCCCGATGTCACCTGGGTGTCGGCCTACGAGATCAGCCCGTTCGACGTGCCCGACACCGAGAAGATCGACCGGATGGTCGGGAATTCGGTGCGGGTCCTCGCCCAAGACGACGTCGACCACGTCACCGCATCGTTGCAGCAGGTCCAAGAGAACAAGTTCTACGCCGACAGCCACGGCACCGTCACCACCCAGCAACGGGTGCGCATCCATCCGCAGTTCGAGGCGCTGAAGGTCGACGCCGACAGCGGCCGGTTCGAGACCATGGCCACGCTCGCAGCGCCGGCCGGTCGGGGCTGGGAGTACGCGACCGGCGCCGACGGCGTCGTCGACTGGGGCGCCGCGCTCGACGAGCTGGGCCCGCTGCTGGCGGAGAAGTTCGCTGCTCCCAGCGTCCGCGGCGGGCATTACGACCTCGTCATCGACCCGACCAACCTCTGGCTGACCATCCACGAGTCCATCGGGCACGCGACCGAGCTCGACCGCGCCCTGGGCTACGAGGCGAACTACGCCGGCACCTCGTTCGCGACTCTCGACCAGCTGTGGACCTTGCGCTACGGCACACCGATCATGCACGTCACCGGCGATCGCACCACCCCTCACGGGCTGTCGACCATCGGCTACGACGACGAGGGCGTCAAGGCGCAGAAGTGGGACATCATCAGCAGCGGCACCCTGGTCGGCTACCAGCTCGACCGCGCGATGGCCGCCGCGAACGCCAGTGCGCTGGGCACCAGCAGGTCGAACGGGTGTGCCTTCGCCGACTCCCCCGGGCACGTCCCGGTCCAGCGGATGGCGAACGTCTCGCTGCAGCCGTCCGACGGCGGCCCGTCCACGGACGAGTTGATCTCGCAGGTCGATGACGGCATCTACATCGTCGGCGACAAATCCTGGTCGATCGACATGCAGCGCTACAACTTCCAATTCACCGGCCAGCGGTTCTATCGCATCCGCGGCGGCGAGTTGGACGGGCAGGTACGCGATGTCGCCTACCAAGCCACCACCACCGACTTCTGGGGGTCCATGGCCGCGGTCGGTGGACCGCAGACCTACGTCCTGGGCGGAGCGTTCAACTGTGGCAAGGCGCAGCCTGGACAGATCGCGCCGGTCTCGCATGGCTGCCCGTCCGCGCTCTTCCGCAACATCCGTGTCCTCAACACTGCAGAAGAAGGCGGGCAGTGAGCATGCCGACGACCCGTACGACCCCGCAGGACATCGTCGAGCGCTGCCTCGAGCTGTCGAAGGCCGACGGCATGATCGTGCTCGTCGACGACGTGTCGACGGCGAATCTGCGCTGGGCCAACAACGCCTTGACGACCAACGGCATGACCACCGCCCGCAACGTCACCGTCGTGGCGACCCTCGCCGGTAGCACCGGCACCTCCTCCGGTGTCGTGGCCCGCAGCGCCGTGACCAGAGAGGCACTGGAAACCGTCGTACGCGCGGCTGAGCAAGCCGCTCGCGACAACGGGCCGGCCGACGACGCCAACCCCCTCGTCGAGGGTGCGGCCGCCGCTGACTGGTCCGATCCGCCCGGGGTGACGACGCCCGGAGTGTTCGGCGAGATCGCGCATGACCTCGGCGACGCGTTCGGTCGTGCCGACGACGAGCGCCGGCTCCTGTACGGCTACGTCGAGCACGCCGTGCGTACGACGTATCTGGGCTCGTCCACCGGCCTGCGCGTGCGCCACGAACAACCGTCCGGGCACATCGGTGTCACCGGCAAGTCCAGTGACCGCACCCGCTCGGCCTGGGTCGGCCGGGCGTCGCGAGACATGTCCGACGTCGACGTGGCCGCCTTGGACGCCGAACTGACCACCCGGCTGGACTGGGCCAAGCGCAGCATCGAGTTGCCCGCGGGCCGCTACGACACCATCCTGCCGCCCACGGCCGTCGCCGACTTGATGATCTACGCCTACTGGACGATGAGTGCGCGCGACGCTCATGAAGGCCGCACGGTCTACGGCCGCCCGGGCCACGGGACCCGCGTCGGCGAACAACTCTCATCTCGGCCGATCTGGTTGTGGTCCGATCCGGCCGCCCCGGGGCTGGAATGCGCTCCCGTCGTCATGGCCCACGCATCGTCGAGTGAATCCAGCGTTTTCGACAACGGCCTGCCGGTCCGGCGTACCGACTGGATCGCCGACGGTGAGCTGAAGGCGCTGTTGACCACCCGGCACTCGGCGGCCCTGACCGGCCTGGAGACCACGCCGGTCGTGGACAACCTGGGACTCACGGTGCAACGAGCGCGCGGGGGCATCGACGACCTCGTCGCCGACGTCGACCGCGGCCTCCTGCTGACCTGCCTGTGGTACATCCGCGCCGTCGACCCGCAGAACCTGCTGTTGACCGGGCTCACCCGCGACGGCGTCTACCTGGTGGAAAACGGCGAGGTCGTCGGCGCGGTGAACAACTTCCGGTTCAACGAGAGCCCGATCTCCGTGCTCGACCGCTTCTCGAAAGCCGGCGCGACGGTTCCGGCGTTCAGCCGTGAGTGGGGCGACTACTTCCCCCGTACGGCGATGCCGACCCTGCGCGTTCCCGATTTCAACATGTCCTCGGTGTCGCAAGCCTCCTGAGTGATCGTTGGCGCGCACTGGCTGCCAGGGCCACCACATCGCGCCAACGATCACCGCGGCGGTGGTTGGTGGCCGAGTCGCGTCGGCTTCAGGCCGGACGTGTGGACCTGTGGGTCGACTCGGCGCTGGCTCGACGCCGGCGCCGTCGGTGCCGCCTCGATCACCGGCTGGGGCTCGCCGGCCTCGACCATCCGGGCGACCAACCGTGTTCGCAGATCGTCGGCAACCGCCCGGTGCGGGGCGGAACCGGCCAGGTTCACCAGCTCGTGTGGGTCGTTGGCCAAGTCGTACAGCGCGGTCTCGACGTAACGGCCGGCGGCGGCGTCGTCCCATGGATGCGCATCGGGTGCGGCGACGTAGTACTTCCACCGGCTGGTGCGGATCCCGCGGCCGACTTCGGATTCGCTCACCTGGATGAAGACCTCGCCGGGCCACGCGGCGTCCGGATCGCGTACCAGCGGCAGGAACGACCGGCCCTGCATCTGTGCGGGGACTTCGATGCCGGCGGCGTCGAGCAGGGTCGGCGGCACGTCGATGGTGCTGACCGGACGGTCGATGAGTCGGCCCCCGTCGAAGCCGGGGCCGCGCAACGCCATCGGCACCCGGATCGAGGCATCGTGGCACGACCGCTTGTACTCGTCGTTGCGCGTCTTGAAGTGACATCCGTGATCCGAGGTCAACGCCACGATGGTGTCGTCGGCGATGTCGAGGCTGCGCAAGGCGTCCAGCAACCGGCCCAGGCCCTCGTCCACCCGGCGGATCTGGCCGCAGTAACCACCCAGATGCTGGTGTGCGGTACCGCCGTGCGCTGACAACGCCGCCAGGTCCGGCGGCATCCACCGGCCCTGGTAGTGCTGTTCGTACCCCTCCGGCGCGGGATAGGCGTCGATCTCGTTCTGATGGTGCGGCTCGATGACGGACAGGAACAGGAAGAACGGACGCCGGCCCGCGCCGCCGACGTCGCTGTGATCGCCGACGAACCGGATGGCAGCGTCGAACAACGCATCCGACCGGTAACCCGGGAGCAGGACCGGCGACTCGTTCTCGTCGAAGACGATCGTCTTGTACGCGTCGGAGGTGAATTCCAGGACGTTGGCGCCCAGCCACCTGTCGTAGCCACCCTGTTGCGAACGCGGTACGGGCTCGGCCTCGGCCAGGTGCCACTTGCCGATGTACCCGGTGCTGTAGCCCGCGTCGCCGAAGTGATGCGCCAAGGTGCGGGCGTGGGCCGGCAGCGCGATCGCATTGCGGTACACACCGTTCTCGGTGCCGTATTGGCCGGTCTGGATCGACGCTCGCGCCGGCGCACACACCGGGTTCGGGGTGAATGCCTGCGCGACGTGGGTACCCGAGCGCGCCATCCGGTCGAACTCCGGTGTCAACCCCAGCGGGTTGCCGTGCACGCCGGTGGTGTCCCAGCGTTGCTGGTCGGTGAACACGACGATGACGTTGGGCTGATCAGCCGGCTCCACGGCCATACGGGTCCTCCCCCAGGTACTGCGATGAGGTCACTTGAGTCCGCTCAGGGTGATGCCGCGGACGAAATAGCGTTGGCTGAACAGGAACAACAACACCGTCGGCACGAACAGGATCACCGACCCGGCCGCCGTCAGGTGCCACAGGGTGAAGTATTCCTGGTTGAACAAGGTGAGCCCGACGGGGATGGTTCGCATCTGCTCGGTCGTGGTCGCGATCAACGGCCACAGGAACTCGTTCCACTGGAACACGAACGTGAACAGGCCGAGAACGGCTAGCGCGGGTTTGACTTGCGGCAAGATGACGCGGGCGTAGATCCGCAATTCCGACGCCCCGTCGATACGCGCGGCCTGGATGAGGTCGTCCGGAATCGGCTGAATGAACTGACGCATCAAGAAGATGCCGAACGCGTCCATCAAGAACGGCACGATCAGCGCCTGATAACTGTTCAGCCAGCCGAGGTTGGACATCATCACGTACAGCGGGATCATGCGCACGAACAACGGCATCATCAACGTCGCCAGCAATGCCATGAACAGCGTGTTCCGTAGCGGGAACCGGAATTTCGCGAACACATAGCCGACCAGCGGATCGAAGATCAGGTGTGCCAGCGTGATCCCACCGGCGACCACCAGGCTGTTGACGATGAAGTGACCGAACGGGGCGCGTTCGAACAATTCGGTGTAATTGCCGAATTGCGGGGTCTGCGGCCACAGCACCGGGTCGGCCGACAACGTCTCGGCCTCGGTCTGCAGCGACAAGGCGCCCATGTACAGCAGCGGCACCACGGTCACCGCACTGACCACGATCAGGACGACATAGCTGCCGATCTTTCCGGCCCGAGTCGGTTCGTCGCGCATCAGTACTGCACCTCGTTTCGCCGGCCGACGCGCAACTGGATCACCGTGAAGATGACGATCACGATGAACAACAGGAACGACAACGCCGAGGCGTAGCCGAAGTCGCGGGATGTGAACGCGACATTGAACACGTGGAAGATGTACAGATCGGTCTCATTGGCCGGCCCACCGCCGGTGATGATGTAGGCCTGCCCGAACGCTTGCAAACCACTGATGACGGCCATGACCGACACGAACAGGGTGGTCGGCGTCAGCAACGGGAGCGTGATTCGCCAGAACCGCTGCCACGGCCCCGCCCCGTCCACCGTCGCGGCCTCGTGGTACTCCATCGGGATGCCCTGCAACCCGGCCAGGAACAGCACCATCGTGTAGCCGACGGTCATCCACAACGTCACCGCGATGATGGTCGCCAGCGGGTGCGTGTTCAGCCATGACTGGGTCGGCAGCCCCAGGTCGATCAGCACGCGGTTCAGAATGCCCAATTGAGGGTCGAGGATGTTGCGCCACAGCAATCCGACGATCGCCACCGACGTCAAGTACGGCACCAGCAACGCGGCCCGGAACATCACCCGCCCCCGCAAGCGCTGATTGAGCAGCAGCGCCAGTGCGAGGCCGATGACGATGGCGCCGATGGTCGTTCCCGCGCCGAAGATGACGGTGATGACGAACGAGTTCTGCACACCTTCGTCACCGAAAGCCCGCGTGTAATTCTCCAGTCCCGCGAATTGATCCGCCTGCGGCCCGGTGTACAGCGAATTCGAGATGATGTTCGCGATCGGCAGGTAGAACATCAGCGCGAAGAACGCGAACGCCGGAATCAGGAAGGCGTATGCCGTGAGCACGTACCGCCGGTTCAGCGACGGCGCGAACAGGGCGGCCAGTCGCCCGCGACGAGCACGGCGCGGCGGCCCGGGTGTCAATCGCCGCATAGGCTACCCCGCCAGCGCCTTCTCGCCAGCGGTCAAGAACGCGTCCAGCGCCTCGGTCGCCGGGGCGTTGTTCATGACGACGTCCTGGTACAGGGTCTTGTACAGCTCCACGATCTCGCCACTCTTCCCAGTCAGCTGCAGCGGCTCGGTGAAGTCGATGGCGTAGTCGAAGCCTTCGGCGAAGGCCGCGTAGCGCTCGTCGTCCTGCACCACCGGTTCCTCTCGCCACGACTGACGCGGCATCAGCATGCCGACTTCTTCGGTGGTCGCTGTCTCGACTTCCAGCGCGGTGATCCGCTTGATGAAGTCCCACGCCAGGTCCGGGTGTTTCGACTTGGCCGGCACGAACATGCTCGAGCCGGCCTGAATCGTGGCTTGCTCGACCTGCTTCAGCGCAGGCACGACGCCGTACTCGAGGTCCGGGCTGGTCTCCTCGATCGGCAACAGGTCCCACGGACCGGTCAGGATCATCGCTGCCCGCCCGGCCGAGAACAGCTTCTGTGGCCCGGAGTAGTCAGTGCCGGGCGTGGGCACCGGCGCGACCTGGTGCTTGTGCACCAGGTCCGCCTGGAACTGCAATGCTTCGGCAGCCTTGTCGTGCGGCGTCAACAGCTCCTTCGTGTCGGGGTCGTAGAAGCGCACACCGTTCTGCAACAGCCACGGCCAGCTGTAACTGTGGTCCTGGTTGAGCGCGACCCCGTACACACCGTCGCCGGTCAGCTTGGTGGCTGCGTCGAGAAACTCGTCCCACGTCGTCGGCACCTCCAGGCCGGCGTCGTCGAACATCGTCCGGTTGTGGAACAGCATCGTGCACGTCAGATGCAGCTGAATGCCGTACACCTCGCCGTTGTAGGAGTTGCGCGAGATGGTGCGCGGGTGCCAATCGTCCGGGAAGCCCATCTCGGCGCCGTCGCGGTCGACGTACTTCTGCAACGACATGACGTCGCCGGAGATCGCGAACTCCTGCGTCCAGAGGCTGTCTTCGCACAAGTCCGGAGCGTTTCCCGACGCGAAGTCCGACAGCAGCCGAGTCCGCAGGTCCGGCCACTGGAACTTCTGGAAGTTGACGGTGATGCCGTGGGCCTCCTCGAACTCCGCGATCACCTTCTCGTAGGTCGGGTAGGCATGCCCGGCGTTCCAATAGATGGTGAACTGCTCACCGGATCCGCCGTCACCCCCGGAGCTTCCTTCGGTGTCCTCCTGTGGCGCGCCAGCGCAGCCGCTCAGCCACGGCGCTGCCAGGCCAGCCAGGGCACCGGTCCCGCTCCAGCGCAGGATGTCACGGCGAGAGGGAGAGGGAGTAGCCATGATGGTGCTCCTTTCACGTCGGGGGCGAGCCGGTCGCGATCTATGTCGAGGCACGGCGGTTGTAGATCCAGGGTTCGGTGACCTCATGGCCCTTCGAGGGGACGCCGGCTGCGATGCGGTCGAAGAGCAGGCGAGCCACTTCGGTGAAATCGTCTGCGGCCGGTGGGCCGACCGTGCTCAGAGTCGGTTGCGTGATCAAGCTCTCCGGCAGGTTGCCGCAGCCGAGGATGGCGACGTCGTCGGGCACGGTCAACGAAGCGTCGCGGGCCGCCCAGATGGCGCTGATGGCGCCGCGCCCGGATGCGGCGAAAATGGCATCGGGTCGGTCGGGAGCGTTGAGCAGCGCTGTGGCGGCGTGGTA